>JAGBPE010000215.1 GCA_017633495.1 Bacteroidales bacterium
GCTTCGATGACGAACTGATAGAATTGTTGCTTGAATTCAGATGGTGGGACAAAAGCATCGAGGAAATAGAAAGCCTCATGCCGATATTGTCTTACGGCGATTTGGAAAAGGTGAAGATGGAAATAAGGGCAAGACTATGATAATTCTGTGAAAGCCGGAGAGCAAGCGACTTTGATTGATGAGAGCTTTGAGCAGATCTTCGAGTCGTTGTTGAACTACTAAAATATCGTGTCTTTAGCACGCGGTGGAAACGAAACTGACTGCCGCAAGGATTTTCTTAACCTTTGCCAGCAGTTTCATTTTCGCAAAAAGAGTATCTTTGCCGAACCAAATGTCATTCGATGAAATAACGCCACCTCTTACTGCTTTTGACGGTTTCCGCTTTGCTTGGTTGCAGCCGCCATTCGTTTCCGACGCAGACAATGCCGCCTGCTGCCACTGCGACACAGGTTGACGGGCGATACGAAGCCCGGCTGCTGGAGACGGCAGCCGGTCCGCTGCCGTATCGAGTGGCGCACTTTAATCCCGACTCGCTACCGGGCAAACCCGCGCTGGTGCTCTATCTGCATAGTGCTAACGGTCGGGGTTCCGACAACATTTCGCAATTGCGGCAGCAAAAAGCAGTTGATTCGATTTTCAACTATTTGGTGGCACGCCGCTGGCCAGCACTCCCTTGTATTGCACCATCGGCAGTAAGGAAGAGGAATGGCGGATTAACAACCTGCAGTCGCTGACGAACCATATCCAGCAGAACGGCGGCGAGGTGATGTTCGACATCATCCCCGGCCTCAACCACCCCCAAACCTGCGAGAAGTCGTTCACGGCGGAGAGGATTGGATGGGTGTTTGGACATGAGAGACGATGAGTCAGATTGTTGTGCCGATTATTATGTGTACGAAAGACTAACTCTCATCATCTTCTTCGGAATGCTTCGGGGTGTCTTTCCGTTTATTGATGTTTCGGAAGTGGTTGGGTGTAATGCCCATCTCCTTCTTGAAAGCAGCATGAAAGACCTGGCGGTTGTTGTAACCGCAAAGTTCACCCACCACCTCCATTTTCTCTTGGAAATACTGCGGATCGGATAGTAGTCTTACAGCTTCCTTGATGCGGTAGCTGTTCAGCAGTGAAGCGAAATTCTGGTTCAGATGTGTGTTGATGACGTGCGAAAGGGTCGTTCTGTTGGTAGCGAGCCGTTTTGCCAAGTCTTGTATGCTGAGTGTAGGATCAAGATACACCTTTTCCTCTTCCAACAACACCTGTAACTTTTCCAACATCTGGCATTCCTGTGCATCACGGACACTATCCGTGTCGAACTTGACAATTTCCACCAGAACATCTTCCTTCTCTTCTTGGCAAAGGTTCTTCTGCATTAGTTTGTGGTATGCCCAGCGACTATGAACAAACAATACTATAAAGGCGATATTGGAAGCCGCCAATACGGAAATGATGATGATAGCTGTCAAATTCATGGTGCAAAAATAGAAAAATCATCTGATATTTGCTGTCATAATTCGTATATGACACTAATTTTGCCAAATTCCGACACGCTTTTTTGCAAATTTTGACATCTGTTCGCAAATAAGAAGCTATTTTTGCCGCCAGTTTTGTCGGTGGAAATTTTGCATATGAAAAGATTGCTACCTTTTTATTCAACCCTCATTTTGATGTTAATCGCTATCTTCACCAACGGACAGGATACTATTCCGCCGGAAAAGTCACGCAAGTCGCAGGAAGTACTGGAACAGATTCAGAAGTATTTAAAGATAGGAGGATGGATTGACGCGCAATATTCTTACGAATATTATGATGCTGATAATCAGAGTAGTGTGTTTATGATTCGACGCGCCCGCTTCGACCTGAAAGGAAGCCCGTCAAAATGGGTGAACTACCGTCTGCAAGTCGATTTTGCCCCCAATCCCCGACTGATTGACGCTTTCGTGAAGGTCAACTTCTGCAAACAGGTACAGCTACAAGTCGGCCAGTTCAAGATTCCGTTCTCGTTGGAGAACAAGCTTTCACCTTTGGATTTGGAATTAACAGAGAATGCACAGGTAATCAGTGCGTTGTCGGGTTATAAGGATGTGACGGGCATCAGTTCCTACGCCAACGGTCGTGAGATTGGCGCGATGCTCACGGGCACGCTGGCTTCTGCGGAAGTCCACGGTGAACGTATCCCCATCCTCAAATACGGAGTCGGCATTTTCGGCGGCAACGGCATCAACATCAAAACCGACAACCTTGCCAAAGATCTTTCCGCCCGGGTGGAGTTTTGTCCTTTTGTTAAAGGGTTGGATATTTCAGCTTCAGGTTACTGGGGAAAATATGACATGCAACATGACGGGATTGCAACACACATGAACGGGGCGCGCATCCGCTATGCAGGAGGTCTGCAATACACTGATGAACAATGGGTTGTACGTAGCGAATATCTATGGGGCAGAACTGATTTCGCCGCCTTGGCCCCCTCCACCGACGATTACATCCGTGTGCCCATGCATACGCAGGGGTTCTACGTGACTGTCGGCTACTGGTTCCGTTTCGGTTGGGGCAGAAACAGCAAGATACAGCAGAAACTGCGTCCCATGCTCCGGTTCGACTATTATGAAAAGGATATGGCTGCTAACGCCCCATCCATCTATTACGCCACCGGCGTGGAGTGGTGGCCGGAGAAGCACATCCGCGTACAACTGGCTTACACCCTCAAACAATATCCTCATAACCAACCTTTTGGACATAATCTGACAACGATGGTGAGCGCCGTGTTTTAATTAAGAATGTAGAATTAAAATTAGAATTATGAAGAAACTGAATTTCACCATTTTATTATTAACAGTTTTAGGCATGCTGATGATGTCGTCCTGTGGCGGAAAAAAGAGCAACACGCAGACAGGCGGTGACTTAGAAGGAAGTATAACCATCTCCGGGGCGTTCGCACTTTATCCGTTGGCGGTGAAATGGGCCGAGGAGTTCCAAGCCCTGCATCCGAACGTGCACATCGACCTTTCTGCAGGCGGTGCCGGCAAGGGCATGACCGACGTGCTGGCCGATGTGGTCGATCTCGGCATGGTCTCCCGCGAGGTTTATCCGCCAGAATTGGAGAAAGGAGCCCTTCCTTTCGCATCAGCCAAAGATGCCGTGGTTATCACAATCAACGCCGACAACCCACTGGCCAGCAAGCTAATGAAACATGGTATTTCGCAGGAGGCCGCCACCAAAATCTGGATTACCGGCGAATATACCACCTGGGGACAAGTGCTGGGCACCAACGACAAGACTCCGATCCACGTCTATACCCGCTCCGACGCGTGTGGTGCAGCGGAGACCTTTGCTCTCTGGATGGGGAAAAAACAGGAGGATCTGTTGGGCACCGCCGTCTTCGGGGATCCTGGACTGGCCTCTGCCATCCAGGCCGACAAGCTGGGCATCGGGCTGAACAACATCGGCTACGCGTACGATGAAAAGTCGCGTAAACCTAACCAAGGACTGTTCGTCTGCCCGATAGACCGCAACAATGACGGCAACATTTCTCCCGACGAGTACTTTTACGACACCAAAGATGACTTCATCGCGGCGGTGGCTGAGGACAAGTACCCGTCCCCACCAGCCCGCGACCTGTATCTGGTCAGTCATGGCATTCCGAAGAACCCGGTCGTCATTGCATTCTTGGAATATGTTCTCACCGACGGGCAGAAACAGAATGTGCCGGTGGGGTATATCAGCCTGAACGAGGAAAAGCTGCGGGCAGGTCTGGAAAAATTGCATCACAAATAATCTCTCACGTAGAGACGCGTCATGGCACGTCTCTACAAAACCGACAATATGCAGAAAACACGCATTATCAAAGACAAAACCGCGCAAGCTGTCATGTTTGCCCTCACCCTCATCTCCATCCTCATGGTGGTGGTGATGTTCGTGGGGCTATATCTGAAATCGGCACCGGTGTTGGAGGAGCGCTCGCTATGGAAGCTGCTGACCTCTTCGGAATGGCGGCCCATGAAGGGGGAGTTCGGCTTCCTGCCTTTCATCGCAAGTACGCTGTGGGTGACATTTGTCGCCATCCTCATTGCGCTGCCCATCTCGCTGCTTACAGCGGTTTTCCTCACCGAATATGCCAAATCCTATGTTAAGAAATTCGTTTTCCCAGCCTTGGATATACTGGCCGCTCTCCCTTCTGTCATTTATGGTGTATGGGGTGTGCTGGTCATTGTGCCTTGGATTTCAAAGCACGTGGCGCCGTATTTTATGGATTTCTCAACGGGCTACACCGTCTTGGCTGCCGGTATCGTGCTGGGAGTCATGGTAATACCGATATTAGTAAGCCTGTTCATCGAAGTGTTCTCCTCCGTCTCCATGGAGTTGCGCGAGAGTTCTTTGGCCTTGGGTGCGACACGCTGGCAAACCACTAAGAAAGTACTCTTCCGACGGACCTATCCGGGCATCATCGCCGCCACAGTACTGGCAATTTCGCGCGCCATGGGCGAGACTATTGCGGTGCTGATGGTCTGCGGATGCGTCATCGGTATTCCGAACAACTTCCTCGACCCCTGTTACCCGATTCCCGCCCTCATCGCCAACAATTACGGCGAAATGCTCTCCATGCCCATGTACGAGGCCGCCCTTATGTTCGCCGCCCTCATCCTTTTCTTCGTCGTCCTCGTCTTCAACCTCATCTCCCGCATCGTACTCTACCGGTTAGAGAAACGACTCGGAAGTTAACGGAGGACGTAATAGTTCCAAATTTCAAGTCTCAATATCAAAATGAAAGTATCAACAATAAAGAAACTACGGGAATCCATCGCCAAAGCCTTCATGTGGATAGCGATGCTCATTGTGTTCGGCTTTGTCATCAGTGTCATCTGGACAGTTTTCTCCAAAGGGATGAAGGCCATGAGTTGGGACATGATTAGCAAGCTGCCAGGCGGAGGCTTTTACATCGGGAAGGAGGGCGGTTTCCTGAACGCCATCGTCGGGTCGCTTTACATTGTGGGGGCCTCCACAGTATTGGGGCTGATTATCTCCATTCCTGTGGTCTTCTTCCTCAATGTGTATCTGAAGAGGGATTCTAAGCTGGCATACACCGCCCGGATGGCTTTCGATGTGCTGTTCGGGGTGCCTTCCATCGTCTATGGGGCCTTCGGCTTCACCATCATGATCTATTTCGGATTACGAACATCGCTGTTGGGTGGAATTATCGTCATCACACTGCTCATTATCCCCATCTTCATCCGCACGATGGACGAGGCCACGCGCAACTTTCCCCGCGACATTTTGGATGCCAGTTTTTCGCTCGGGGCCACGCGCTGGGAGACCTTGCGGGTGGTGCTCCGCCAAATCGCGCCCGGCATCGCCACCGCCACCCTGCTCTCCATCGGTCGCGCCATCGGTGACGCTGCCAGCGTGATGTTCACCGCCGGCTACACCGACAGCATCCCGACATCCTTGTCGCAGCCCGCTGCTACATTGCCCCTCGCCGTCTTCTTCCAACTCCAAAGCCCTATCCCTGAGGTCGTGGATCGCGCTTATGCCGCCGCCCTCGTCCTTACCGTCATCGTCCTGATTCTCAGTATCTCCAGCCGATTCATTACCAATCGTTTCTCAAAAAATAAAATCTAAAAAACTATTTCCTTGAGCAGCCCCGATAGGGGCAAGAGCTCGGTAAAAAAAATAGATACAATGATAGAGGTCAAAGAATTAAACGTCCATATCAAAGGCAATCACATTTTGAAGAATGTGAATGTCACATTGCCGGAAAAGCAGATCACCTGCATCATCGGGCCGTCAGGATGCGGGAAATCCACCCTGTTGCGCACGCTCAACCGCCTGATAGATACCACGGAAGGGGTGAAGTTAGAGGGCAAAGTGCTCGTGAACGGACAGGATATCCTCAGCAGCGATGCCGATGTCACCGATTTGCGCCGCAAGATTGGGTTGGTGAGCCAGCGTCCGTGTCCGCTGCCCATGTCCATTTTCGACAATGTGGCCTACGGCTGTCGCATCAACAAGATGTTCAACAAGCGCCGCCAGCTGGTCTATCAGGTGCAGAAAAACCTTAAAGCCGTGGGACTGTATGACGAAATTCGAGGACGTATCCGCACCCCAGCGGCGCGGCTTTCCATCGGACAGCAGCAGCGGCTCTGTCTGGCGCGATCATTGGCAGTGGAGCCCGACTACATCCTCGCTGATGAAGCCACGAGCGCCCTCGACCCCATCTCCGCCAAAACCGTGGAAGACCTCTTCGTGTCGCTTAAGGAACAGTATTCCATCATCATGGTCACCCATACCCTAAGACAAGCCCTCCGCATCGCCGACCACGTGGTCTTCATGTACCTCGGCGAAATCATCGAACAAGGTCCCGCCGAACAGGTTTTCCACAATCCCAAAGAGGAACTCACCCAAAAATACCTTGCCGGCGCATTCAGTTAAAAACAAATAAAATGTACAAATTAACCCATCTAAAAGAATTGGAATCGGAGTCCATCTACGTACTACGGGAGGTGGCGGCGCAGTTTGAGAAGCCAGCCATTCTATTTTCCGGAGGCAAGGATTCCATTGTGGTCACCTATCTGGCATACAAAGCGTTCTATCCCGCCAAGATACCATTCCCGTTGCTGCACATCGACACGGGGCACAACTTTCAGGAGACCCTCGACTACCGCGACGCGCTCGTGGAAAAGTTAGGGGCACAGCTGGTTGTCGGTTCCGTACAGGAGAGCATCGACAAAGGGCGTGTGAAAGAGGAGAAGGGGTACAATGCAAGTCGCAACCGCCTGCAGACCACCACGTTGTTAGACACCATCGAGGAATACAAGTTCGATGCCTGCATTGGTGGGGCGCGGCGCGACGAGGAGAAAGCCCGAGCCAAGGAGCGCTTCTTCTCCCACCGCGACGAGTTCGGCCAGTGGAACCCAAAGAACCAGCGTCCTGAATTGTGGAACATCTTCAACGGGCGCAAGAACATGGGCGAACATTTCCGCGTGTTCCCCATCAGCAACTGGACGGAGATGGATGTCTGGCAGTACATCTACCAGGAGAACATCCCGCTGCCGTCGCTCTACTTCACCCATGAACGTCGCTGCTTTCTCCGCGATGGGCAATGGCTGGCCGCCGAACCGTGCATGACGCTGAAGCCCACAGAGGAGGTGGTCACCCGCCGTGTGCGCTGTCGCACCATCGGCGACATCACCTGCACCGGACTCACCATCTCCGAAGCCAACGACCTGGAGGACATCATCCGCGAAATCGCTGCCACCCGTGTTACCGAACGCGGCGGCCGCGCCGACGACAAACGCAGCGAAACCTCGATGGAGGACCGGAAAAAGGAAGGATATTTCTAAATGTAGAATGCAGAATTATGAATTATGAATAATTCCTTAAGCAGCCCCGATAGGGGCAAGAGCTCGGTAGTAAAGCAAGTAACCACACACAAGCGGAGCGCAATGTGGGGATGAACCAACAAATCACAAAAAACAACGATTATGTCAGGATATTTAGATATGGAGCTGCTGCGCTTTACGACGGCGGGCAGCGTGGACGACGGTAAAAGCACGCTGATAGGTAGGCTTTTATATGATAGTAAGTCGATATTTGAGGACCAGTTGGAGGCGGTGGAGCAGGCCTCCCGCAACCGTGGCAACGAGGAGGTGAACCTTGCGCTGCTCACCGACGGACTGCGCGCCGAACGCGAGCAAGGCATCACCATAGATGTGGCCTACCGCTACTTCGCCACCCCGAAGCGCAAGTTCATCATCGCCGACACCCCCGGACACATCCAATATACCCGCAACATGGTGACGGGCGCCTCCACCGCCGACCTCGCCATCATCCTCATTGATGCCCGAAATGGCGTGGTGGAGCAGACCGTGCGCCACTCCTGTATCGCCTCGCTGCTCGGCATCCCTTATATCACCGTGTGTGTCAACAAGATGGACTTGGTGGATTTTTCCAAACAGGTCTTTGCGGAAACACGCGCAAACTACGAGGAGATGGCCTGTAAATTGGGCATCCGCGCCACCTTGCATTTTATCCCCATCTCGGCCAAGTTCGGCGACAACGTGGTGGAGAAGTCGGCCAATATGCCGTGGTTTTCGGACGAGCCGCTGATGCAGTGGTTAGAGAAGGTCTCCATCGAGCATAAGATGGGCTACGACAGCCAACCTTTCCGTTTCCCCGTGCAGTACGTCATCCGGCCCATCTCCGACAAATTCCCAGACTATCGTGCCTACGCGGGACGAATGTCGGGCGGGGTGTTGCACAAAGGCGACCGTGTGCGTGTGCTGCCCTCTGGATTGGAAAGCGCTGTGAAGGCCGTCATGCAGACTGACAAGGAGCTGGATACAGCTCATACACCAGAATCCGTCTCCGTGCTGTTAGAGGACGACATTGACATTAGTCGCGGCGACATGCTCGTAGGCACTGAAGGTCCGCAGCCGACCGTCACGCAAGTGCTCA
>JAGBPE010000216.1 GCA_017633495.1 Bacteroidales bacterium
AACCCATCAGCAGGTAGCTGAGCCCGTCGGTGGTGAATTCCGATTCAACACCCGTCGCATTCTCGTGCAAGATAATATGGTATTCCGAAAGTTCGCCGTTGTCGTGGGCTGTCCAGGTGACCGTGGCGTTGGTGCCGTTGAGGTTGGTGACGGAAAGGTTGTGTACGTGTGTACAGGTGAGGGCATCGGTGAGGTTGACCACCACTTCGGTGACGGTGCCGCCAGAGGTCACTATGATGTCAGCGGGGCCGTAGGTGAACTCGCCGTAAGTTTGTGTGCCGTCCACATAGACGCTCGCCACGCGCCAACCGTTGTCTGGATAGACGGTCAGTGTGACGTCTCCGTAGCTTCCGCAAGGAACTGTGGCGGTCGGTTGGGATACCGTGCCGTGAACCAGTCCATCGGAAGAAGCTGCGATGGTGGTATTGATCACCGCCTGCGGATAGACGGTAACGGTGACTTCGTGCGTGTGGGTTAAGCTTCCGAGCGTACCCGTAACGCTGTAGGTAGTCGTCGTAGTCGGATAATCCGTAATGGTTTCAGAGGTCGAGCCGTTGCTCCAAACGTAGGAGTCGTAGCCGTAGGCGTTCAGCGTAACCGATTCGCCCGCACATAAATTGTCGGAGGAGGGTTTGATGCCGAACATGAAGGAGAGCACCGGGTAGCCGTTGTTCACGCCCGGGTCCATAGTGAAGGCATCGCCGAGGAGTGTGATCATGCTGTCAGACTGCATCTCGGTTTGCGTGACGGCAGTACCGTCAGAAGAGGCGGAGGATTGGGTGGTTGTGCTCAGCACTTCTGTGTAGGAGTAGCAGTTTGTGCGGTTTCCGCCGTGTGCGGTCATACCTCCGTAGTTCGTACCATAGGCGAAAAGCGTGCCCGCGTAATAAGCATTGGTGATGTAGGCGCGTTCCGCATTGCCCGCCATGCCGGCAGGGTAGTAGCCGGTGATGGATCCGGTGACGCCGCAATTCTGGATGTAGGTGCTGCCGCTGTTCGGATAGGTGGCGCCGCATATACCGCCGATATTGTTGCTGCCGTTGCTGTTCTCGCCCACAATGCGGGCGTTCACCACCAGGCAGTGACGGATGTAAACCGAGCTGCTGCCTCTGGGATAGCCCGCGATGCAGCCCATCATGCCCCGCGACTTCAGCACAGGGTTGTAAAGCACTAAAGAGTCAATCGTGCAGGGATTCTCCAGCGCGCAGAAAAGTCCGGCGTGAAAGGTGCTTCCCTTGTCGCAGTAGAGGTTGTAGATAGCATAGCCGTGGCCGTTGAAATTCCCCTTGAAGGCGCTGCCGGTGCTCGGCGACTCGCTTGTGGGCGAACCGCCGCCGATGGGCACCCAGTTGTTGGTGGAGTCGCCCGTGCTGTTCAGCCAGATGTCGGCCGTCAGGTTCAGCGTCTTCCCGTTGAAGGAGGTGCCTCCGTTCACCAGCGAGGCTAATCCCGCCAGCTGCTCCGGCGTGGAAATGTCAAAGGAGGTCTGGGAAGCATCGTACCACGTGATGTCCGTGGTGCCGTCCCAAATGGTCTGTGCCGACAGCGGCGCGGTCACGAAGCCGAGCGTCAAAACCGTCAGCAAAAGGAGTAATGTCTTTTTCATTTGCGAATATTTAATGTTGATAAATTGCTATTACCCAAAAAAAGTAAAAAATCAGGCTGCAAATTTACAACATGTTTTCAAAAGAAAATAGATTGTTGATAAGTTGTTGATAAATAAATTTGGGATTTAATTCTCAAGTATTCCCAAAAGTTTCATCGTTGAATCCTAATAAATACACTTTTTTAATGCTTCGTGTAACAGCGGTGTACATCCAGCGGAGGTACTCTTTGTCGATGGTGTTGTCGGGGAGGTAGCCTTGGTCGATGAGCACGTGCGACCATTGGCCGCCTTGGGTCTTATGGCAGGTCAGCGCGTAGGCGAACTTCACCTGTACGGCATTCAGATACGGATCGTTCTTGATTTTCAGAAACCGTGCCCTCGGATTGACGATGTCCATATAGTCTTCTGCAACAGCGGAATACAACTTCTGGTTGGCTTCGTGCGACAATGACGGACCGTCACAATCTAAACTCTCTAAGATGATCTTCATATCCACGTAGGGATGCTCCGGGTAGTCGCACAACCGTGCAGTGATGTCGGCGAAATGGAAGCCGTAGAGCTCCTGTTGTTTGTGTATCGACATGATTTCCATGATGTCGCCGTTGGCTAAGAAACCCGCCTCCGACAGCTCGTCGAGCCAGTAGTAGTTGTTCTTCACGGCCATGATGTAATCGCCTGTGGCAATGACGTTTTCGCGGAACAGGACGCGGCTGCGCACAGCATTGTTGTACTGGAAGGCCCGCTTGTTAGAGCGCGTGACCAAGACAATTTCATCACTGTCGTGGTCGTTATAGAGCTTGTTGAGCAGCTCCTCCATCTCGCCGCCCGTCACGCGCCGGAAATCCTCGAATTTCCGCCCGCTGAACAGTGGAAACGTGTAGTCGCAGGCGTTGAGCTTGTCGCGCAGGAGGGTGGCGTTGTAGAGGATGCCGGAGTCGAGCGACTGCCGCACCACGTCGGTGAGCCGCGCCCCGAAAACCTGCACGTCGTACGCCCTCTTCAGATAGTCGGCATCGAGGGCCGGACTCTCATCCGCATGCACGGGCGGCAGCTGCGCGTCGTCGCCCACGAAGAGCATCCGGTTGCTGTCGCCGAGATAGACGAACTCCATCAGGTCGTCCAATAAGCTGTTGCCAACCAGTTCGTTAAGCGATCCTTGCGCGGAAATCATCGAAGCCTCGTCGACGATAAAGAGGGTGTGGCTGTCTTTGTTTTCGCGGCGCACAAAACGATGCACGCCGTCTTTGCTGGATACGCGGTAAATCCACTTGTGGATGGTGTAGGCCTTGCGACCGGCGTACTGCGAGAGCACCTTGGCGGC
>JAGBPE010000032.1 GCA_017633495.1 Bacteroidales bacterium
TATATATCCGAACCCATTCAGGTGAGATAATATCAAACATAATTTTAATTAATATTTTATTAGTTTATAAAGAGATATGAAAATTAACGGTTTATTTATGATTTTTGTGTTTGCCGTATCCACATCGTTTTCTCAAAATATTGAAGGAGTATGGCAACTAAACACGCCCTTAAAAGCAGATTATGAATCACGTTATGAGTTTGATGAAGACGGGGCATTTATATATTACCCTGCATTTTACAACACTTTACAAATAATATATTCGCTAAACGGGCATTATGTGATAAACGCTGATTCTATCTACCTTACAATTGACGAAATTGTTGTCAACGATGTTAATTTAGAGAATTTAAACGTTGACAAATCCAAATACAAGATACCAGAAGGAGAATGGTTTTGGGTTAAGGACGGTTTTGATAACATAGAAGGAATGCACCGGGACTTTCCATCTGCATCGAATTTTTGGAGCATTTCGTATCATCAAAGAAGGGCGATACAAATTCCTCCTAAAACTTTTGCTTCTTCTTTTGAATTTTTTGAAGATGACGAAAGGGTTCTTATAATAGATGGACATAAGTTGAATTACAAATACATTGGTATTGACGAAAATTTTTACTATTATATTTATGGTGCTAGTGATATAGACGATTAGCCTTAGATTATATCCTAAATTTTTGTACTTTCGCCCCATCAAAAGACCACCGATGAACCCGAACCGAACATATCGCCCGTTCTCCACTTGCCCGCACACCTACGGCGTGCGTATGTGCCCGTGTTTCACCTTCTCCGCCAAAGAAAAGGACGTTGAAACGGGTCTATCTTACTTTGGTTCACGCTACTACAACTCTGATTTGAGCATTTGGTTGAGTGTGGACCCGATGGCGGACAAGTACCCATCGCTGTCGTCTTATACGTATTGTGCGAATAACCCGGTGATGTTGGTGGATCCGAATGGGGAGGACTATGAAGTGGTGGTGGAAGGAAATACAATTACAATCAGAGCAACATACTATGCAACTTCGGATTGCTTTAATGAAGTTTTTAAAGGAGCACAAGCTTGGAACAGCCAAAGTGATCTATACGAGTACACAACTGATGAAGGTAAAACCTATTCTGTTGTTTTTGACCTGACAGTTAAAAAATGTAATTCCACAAATGATATTCCACCTGAACCTCGGAATTCATGGAACTGGGTAACAACAATAGACTCGTATGGTGCAGTACGAGGTGATTCGGAAGGTGCAAATATTGGGTTGGATATTAGCAAGCTTTCGGTCCGAACAGCAATTCATGAGATAGGGCATACATTAGGGATTGGCGACGATGCCTATGGAGTGATGGAGTCTGGAGGGGATACGGACTTCATACTTGACGAACATATTATGACAAGCTTAAAAGGTGCAAAAATTCACTCCACCAACGGCTCTTCAAATAACTCAAATTGTGACTGCACCCAAAAGGAAGGCGCAAATTGTGTATATAAAAATAAAGAAATGAACGGTTCGTTTAGAAGAAAAAATTTGTAATATTATTTTAGATTTGTGTTATGAAAACAATTTCGATTTTTGCAATATTGGCGTGCTTAAGTTTGTCATCCTTATGTCAAAACACTTTGATAAACGAGAATGTTATTATATTGGGAGAGAAATACTTCAACAACCCCATTTCGATAATGATGAAAGTGGATATAGGCAATGGCGATTCTTGCCAATCGTTTGATGGAAAAGATTTTAAACAACCACCTTTTTTGTTAGTTGAGAAGGCTTTTTTAGACACACTGAACAATTATTCTGAATTGACCGTATTTAACAAGGATTGTTTTTTATATAGATGGTTTTCATTCCCGTCTTTTGTCCGCGATTATGTCATCCCTTATATGGATACAACTTCAGTGTTGTACCAACGAGTCAATAAAACATATCCTAATTGGTATGTTGATACATTTCATGATATAGGTGGAATTGTTCGGTATCAGACAAAAATTGATTATGGTACTTTATATGCTACTGAAGTCACACACCATCATTTTCTAATCGTTTTGATGAGTGCCAAGACATATAACATATACTTGCATAGTTTAGGGATGGATAACGTTTACAAAGGGGCAAAAAACACATATTATGAAGGGACGTGTGAAGAAAATGGAATATATTACAAGGTTGCCATTCCTATTTTGGATAATTGATTTAATGAATGGGACGCAGAACAGGGTTCTTAAAACAAATGTACTTTCGCATCATCGAAAATCACCAATGACCAACCACCAACCATATCGCCCATTCTTCACGTGCCCGCACACCTACGGCGTGCGCCCTTGGTCATACCCTGCTATCGCCACCGATCCCTGCAGACCTACGGCCTGCGTGCACGAGTGGCATATTGTCCCCTGCCCAACTGCTAACTACTCACTGCTAACTGCTAACTGGACTTACACCTTCTCCGCAAAAGAACGCGACCCCGAAACCAGCCTATCTTACTTTGGCTCAAGATATTACTCCTCCGACTTGAGCATTTGGTTGAGCGTGGACCCGATGAGTGACAAATATCCGTCGCTTTCGCCTTACACGTATTGTGCGAATAATCCTGTGATATTGGTGGATCCGAATGGAGACACGATTGGACATGTTGACGAAGCTTCTCTAGAAAAAATCAAAGCTTTGACAGATAAAAACAGCCCTGACTATAGTAGAGCTTTTACCAGGCTTTACCATCGATTAGAACGTTCAAAACAAGTGTACAATTTTTATGAAGCAACTGAAAGTGAAATCACAACAAATACACAAGGAAAAGTTCAAGAAAATGAGAATGGGAGTGTTGATATCATTCATTCATCTGTTTCTGCAGCCCGAACATCGGACATAGGAGGCTTCAGCCAGCAATATGCAACTTTGTTTGAGGAAACATTTCATGCAGTTGACTATGACAGAGGAGGATTAGATTTGAACAATCACACTTGTAAGGATGAGGCACAAGCTTGGAAATTTGCGACAAAAGCGCCTGGCACAAGTTTTAGATGCGGACCAAAAAACAAAGATCTATCATTAGCTAATTGTTTTAGGACAAAATCTATTCCAAGACTTGCAAAAATCCTTCACGACGGATATACGGGAACTATTGTAGATGTACTCGGTCGAAAGCACCAATATCAAATACATGACAGCAATGATTCACAAAAGGGCATTTATTTCAATTTACCTCTAAAATAGTTATTTATGAAAAACATTTGTAACATATTCCTATTATCAATATTAACATTTGTCTGTTTGTTTGCAAATGCTCAATATATACGTAAAGGCAGGATTTATGTGTACGATTCTAATAAATATCTTAAATACAACGGTTGCATCACAGAACAATATCATTATAAAGAAAAGATGTACATTAATGTCATTAACTGTATTTATACATCTCTATTAGGTGAAAATTCTGTTGATTCCATAATAGTTTCTGGTAATGTTAAAAACGGGAAAGAAAACGGAATTTTTTCATTTTATTTAGTGGATGGTCATTTATTTGCAATAGCAGAAATGGAAAAAGGGAAGATTAATGGAAATGTGACAATTTTTTATGCAAATCGAAAATACAATTATCAAATAAAGAATCGAAAATTGATAAAACAACACCATTGATATTATAATTGCAAGTTTTAATTTATGTATTCTGAAAACGAAATCTTAATCGACTGGAAGTGGGTTCAGCACGAGGTGAAGGAATGCTACTTCTACCACCCCGACCACTTGGGCAGTTCCTCGTGGATCACCGACTCGGCGGGCCGCGCCATCCAGCACCTGCACTACCTGCCCTGGGGCGAGGACTTCGTGGATCAACGGTTAAACTCCTTCGACGGCGTCCGTTTCACCTTCTCCGCCAAAGAACGCGACTCCGAAACCGGCTATTCTTACTTCGGCTCACGGTATTACAGTTCGGATTTGAGTATCTGGCTGAGTGTGGACCCGATGAGTGACAAATATCCGTCGCTGTCGCCTTATACTTATTGTGCGGATAACCCGGTGAAGTTGGTGGATCCGAATGGGGAAGATATTATAACCATTCACAGTGATGGCAGTTATTCAATAAAAGAAAAAGAAGGTCGAGACGTGTTAGTATCAACAGAATCTTTTGAGAGAAAGAAATTATCAGCACATGGAGTTTTTAGAGAGCATGTTTCACAAGAAATGAAAGAAAATGAAGAAGAAAAAATGGTACCTGATAAGACCACTTTTACTGGTTTGGGGAAAGATGATGCGCAAACTATATTTAATTTTTTGGGAGATCACACACAGGTTGAATGGGGGTATTTAGAAAGTGAAAATCCAGATGGAAGTAGAAGTTATTTCGTAGGCTCTTCTCATAATGAAGATGAAGAGCCTCTTGTGTCCAGTATGACTTATGATAATATAAAAGTGCTGAGGTATGACCATAGCCATCGAATGCGAAGACATGATGATTTAGAAGCACATAGATACTCAACAAAGGATATGAATTTTTGGAATGAATTGATAGCCAATCATCCCAGCGCAACAGCAGGTATCAGGGTAGGAGGGAAGACAACTACATACTATAAGAATGGTGTCAAAACAGCTGCTTATTTTAACTCACATAATCAGCCCAAATGAAAAAAATATTATTTGCCATGTTTTTTTTGAGTGTTGTTGTCACTTCTTACGCACAACATTCTACTAATGATACTGTTGGTGACGTTTATTTTGTTTCAGTTAATGACAGTTCTTTGATTGGTGTTTTGGACTTTATTGATAACGAATTGAATCAATGTGTGTTTTACAACCTCCAGTTCGACTATTATTTCCTTTGCTATTTTCAGGAAAAAAAAGTAAAGATTATGGCTATACCATATAACAAAATCACAGATTATTTTTTGCAGGGAATAGCGTGTTCTGCAAGAACGTTTTTTTACTACAAAGGGAAACTGGTCATTGCTTTGGATATGGGCAGCCCGTTTTTCAACAAAATATTTACATTATCAGATTGGCCGTCAACATTATCCTTCCAAAATGTAAATGAAAATAGACCTAGTGTTGAATTGGGGTTTGATTGTTGTTGGGTGAATTGCGTATATGACATAAATGGTTGTATTAACATAGACTATTATCACCCGTGTCATTATCGACATTATCATTATGTTGTCCAAAATGGAGACTCTTGGGAGATAATAGCTTTTAGAATAGGCACAACAAAAGAAATATTACAATCAATGTTGGGCAGGGATTATTTTGTCAGCCCCCAAAAAGGAGACATTTTAGAAATTTCGTATGAAATAGAACAGCGCGATTTAAAAATAGCAAGCCTCAAATTCAGACATTTCTCACTGCGATGATGGAATGTTTACATAATCACCAATGACCCGCCACCGAACATATCGCCAGAGACCGATGAATCCCCATCCGGGGATTTCACCCGCGCATTGTACCGTCCTGGGCTACCGAGCTGTTGTCCCTCCGGGACATGGCGGGCGCGGGAGAACGCTGCCCTACCGAGCATTAGCCCCTAACGGGGCTTATAGGAATACACCTATATTCAGCATTCAGCATTCAACATTCAGCATTCCGAATTGGACTTTCACCTTCTCCGCCAAAGAACGCGACCCCGAAACCGGCCTATCTTACTTTGGCTCAAGATATTACAGCTCCGACCTGAGCATCTGGTTGAGCGTGGACCCGATGGCACACAAATATGCGTCGCTGAGCCCGTATGTTTATTGCGCAAATAACCCGGTGAAGTTGGTGGATCCGAATGGGGAGGAGATCGGGGATTATTTTAGTATGTCAGGAAGATATTTGGGCACTGATGGAAAAAATGATGACAAGATCTATTTTGTGTCAAATATGGCAGACAAGCGTAAAATAAGACAAAACGACAAAGCTGGTCTCACAACAGCGGTTAGCACTGTAAACGTTAAAATTACTACTACCAAGTGTGCGCTTTGGGCTGCAGAAGACGTTTATAACAGAACTGTCAAAAACGGTGGTTTTTGTGAAGAAGCATCGCTGGTGTTTCCAGACGGTAACATAGATGATTTTAAGCCGGGTAAAGATGTAAGATATACTCCCAACGATATGGATGCACATGTTAATCTGCCAAAAGGTTATGAAAGAGATGGTACCGGGATATTAATTCATTCTCATTCTTTAGGAGAATGGGAACTTAGCGATGGCTACAACCATGCATGGCCAGTTACGTCAAAACTAGATGCAGATGATCTGTCAGAAAGCCAAAAACATGCTGGCTTTATAATAGTGGGGAAGACTACACCTACTGATGTCTTTGGGTTTAGAAGATCGATGGCATATTTTTTTGAATCTGACACTTATAAAGGACGCGTGTCTTTACGTGCTATCAGAAGAGTCAACAAATATTATGAATGATTATGAAAAGAACTGTCTTTTTGTTTGTTGTTTTTATCTTAACATCTCCGTTATATTCCCAACATATCGTCGGATATGTGGTTTTAAAGGACAATCAATGGATAAATCCTTTCAATTCGACTGTCAATATGCATGTTGTATTTAACGATTCTACTTATAATATGCATGGGAATTGTGGTGATTTCATAATTGACACAATAGAACAATATGCTTCTACCGATATTGGGAATGACACAGTTTTTGTTAATCTCTCCATTTCCAATGTTTCTAAGGAGAAACAATCCCGTTATACGAGTTTTTTGGCAAAGCAAGAATTGACAAACGCCACCTTGTTGGTGCTAAACATTAAGTCTGACAAAAAGGGGCACAATCTCTCCTGTTATACACACAAACATGCAGACTACGCTAACACTTTCAAACAACCGACTTATTTTGCAATTGATGGTAATATATGCCATGAGATAGACTCCATTTTTTTATGTAAGCATAGTGATACATTTCATTTGCTATATGATTTTGGAGTATTGTATTTTGATTCTTTATTCTTGGATCCGGAAAGTCAATTACATACCGGCGACGACTTAAATCTACTAATATATGTGACACACAAGTGTTACAAAATACCTTTTCACTGTTCGGGAAACGCCCCGTGGTTTGTGTTCATTCGCAATACAGGTCGTAAAAAATACACAGTCGGATGGTATGATGGTTATTGCTTGCGCTATAAATATCTATCGGACTTATATGGGCTAAGAGGAGCATTTCACAAACACTAATGATGGAAGATCCATACGCGATCCAATTATTTCGTATCTTCGCCCCGTCAAAAAGCCGCCGATGAACAGCCGCCAACCATATCGCCCGCTGCCCCCGCAGATTCCCGCAGACCCTCTCTGCGGAAACCCGTGCGATTCGCGCGATCCGCGGAGCCCCGTCCCGCCCCTGAAGGGGCTTCGGGAAACCCACGCCGCATCCGTTTCCTACCGAGCTTCTGTCCCTGCGGGACATGCTGGCTGCGGGCTTGCGCTGTCCTACCGAGCTTCATCCCCTGGCGGGGAAAGTCTGCCGTTCGTAATCGAGGGAAACCCTTCCGTCACCTCCGCACCAACTGCCAACTACTCACTGCTAACTGCTAACTCGTCTTACAGTTCACTGAGGTGATTCTGGATCGGGATACCATTATCCGCGTGCATGCTGGCACGGTTGGCGGAGATGACGTGCGCTACGAAGTCCATGGCGGTTTGCACGCTCTCTTCCAAGGTGTTACCCTTCAGATAATGGCCGATGGTCATCGCGGAGAAGACGTCGCCAGTGCCGGAGAACTGCGCTTCCACTTGCTGATAGGGCAGCACCTTTATCTTGCCGATGCTCTTGTCGTACAGCATCGTGCAGGTCTGGTCCTCCATCAACATGCTGGAGATGATGACGGAATTGTCGCCCATTTTGTGCAGCGTCAGAATCAGGTCTTCCGCCTCTTCGTATGTCAAGGAGTCTTTGTCTAAATATTTGCCTGCCAGGAATTTGGCTTCGGTGACATTGGGAACAATCACATCCGCCACACGGCAGACACTCCGCATGAACTCCACGTTTTGGTCGGTAACGCCGTTGTAGAGCTTGCCGTCGTCGGCCATAATCGGGTCCACGAAGATGAACGTGCCGCGCGCTTTCAGCCGCTTGCAGTAGTCGGTCACCAATCGCGTCTGCTCCTCCGACACGAGGTAGCCGGTGCAGACCGCATCCACCTCGAAGCCCTGCTCCTCCCAAACGTCAATGCTCTGGCGCATGTATTCCGTCGTGTCGAGCACCGCAAACCTTCCGTAGCCGAAATTGTTGGACACCAACGATGAGGGCAGTCTGAAAATCTCGTATTTCAGATGCGACAGAATCGGCACCATCACTGACATGCCCAGATTGCCGTAACCGACGATATCTCCGATGAGTAAGATGCTGCTCATTTTGATAGTTTCAAGTTTCAGGTTTCAGGTTTCAGGTTTCAAAGTTCAAAATTTAGTCTTCGAGGCAGGCGTCGAGTTCGCGAATCAGTTGCTCTTTGTCCATGTTTTGGCCGATGAAGACGATTTTGACCATGCGGTCGCCGTATTCGGGGTCCCAGTCGCGCATGAAGGAGGGGTCTTCCTGCATCAGCTGCACCAACTCCTCTTGCGGCGCAGTGGCGTACCATAAACCGGCCTCTCGCAATGTCTGCTGCTTGCCGGCTTGCTCGTAAAGATACGACATGCTACGGTTTTCCCTGAAATAGAGCACCCCCTTCGAACGGATGATGTTCTTCGGTCGCTTCTGGCTTAAGAATTTATTGAACTCACTGATTTTGAATCCTTTTCTACGATAATAGACAAAGGTGGAGATGCCATATTCCTCCACTTCCCCACCCTCGTGGTCGTGGTGATGATGGTGATGATGATGTTCGTGCTCATCATGCTCATCATCGTCGTCGTCATGATGATGATGGTGATGTTCGTCGTGATCGTGTTCTTCGTGATGATGGTGGTGGTCGGCGCGGGCTTCGCGTTCCTCCTCTTCGGTGGTTTCGCGTTCCAATTCGCGCACCCAGCCGGTGGAGACGGCAACGCGCTCGTAGTCAAACGAATGGGTGTCCACGATGCGGTCCAAGTCGACCTGTGCGTAGTTGGTCTCGATGATGCGCGCACCCGGGTTCAGGTGGGTGATAATCTGGCGAAGGTGCATCACCTCATCCTTGCTCACCTCGGAAACCTTGTTGAGCAACACGATGTTGCAGAACTCTATTTGTTGGATGAGGAGGTTCTCAATATCCTCGTCATCAATATGTTCGCGTTCCAAATCATCACCGCAGGAGAACTCATCCTGCATGCGCAGTGCATCCACCACGGTGACGATGCAGTCGAGCCGCGGGGTACCGAACTCCGTGTATTTGGGGTTCATTTGCGGGATGGTGGAGATGGTGCGGGCGATGGGCTCCGGTTCGCAGATGCCGCTGGCCTCAATGACGATGTAGTCGAACTGCTGCGTTTTGACGAGATCGGAGAGTTGTTCCACCAAATCCATCTTGAGGGTGCAGCAGATGCAGCCGTTCTGAAGGGCCACCAAACTCTCGTCTTTTTCGGCCACGATGCCGCCCTTCTGAATGAGCGAAGCATCGATGTTCACTTCTCCTATATCATTGACTATCACGGCAAAACGTATGCCTTTCTGATTGGTCAAAATATGGTTCACCAGGGTGGTTTTTCCGCTTCCGAGGTAGCCGGTAAGCAGCAATACGGGTACATCTTTCTTTGTCATAATCGCTCAAATTTTCGGGCGGCAAAGGTACAAAAAAAATGTATTTTTGCGCTTTTGTTAGACCTTATTCGATTTGAATCATCCTAACATGAAGATTGTCACCATACTCGGCGCCCGTCCGCAGTTCATCAAAGCTGCAGTGGTTTCTCGTGCTTTGTCGCAAAACAATGACGTTCAAGAGGTTATCATCCACACAGGGCAGCATTTCGACCGCAACATGTCGCAGCTCTTCTTTGAGGAGATGGGACTGCGCGAGCCCGACTACAACCTCAACATCCACGCGCTTCCCCACGGCGCGCTCACCGGTCGCATGATGGAGCGCATCGAGGAGGTGCTGATGGCCGAAAAGCCCGACCGCGTGTTGGTGTATGGCGACACCGACTCCACCCTTGCAGGCGCACTCACGGCCAAGAAGCTGCACATCCCCGTGGCGCACGTGGAGGCCGGTTTGCGCTCCTTCAACGAGGCGATGCCCGAGGAGGTCAACCGCGTGCTCACCGACCGCATCAGCGACCTGCTGTTCTGTCCGACGGAACTGGCGGTGCGGCAGCTCGAAGCGGAGGGCCGCAAAACCGCCGGCGTGCGAATCGTGATGAGCGGCGACGTGATGAAGGATGCCGCCCGCCTCTTCTCCCCGCTTATGCGCATACCCAACGCCACCCTGCCCGACCGCTATGTGCTCTGCACCCTCCACCGTGCCGAGAATGTCGATAATCCGCAGGTGTTGAAGCCGTTGCTCTACGCTTTGGAGCAGACCTGCCAAACCGTTCCGGTAGTCTGTCCGCTGCACCCGCACACCCGCAAGAGTCTGGAGGCCATAGGATATCCCCTGGAGCAGTCGCCCATCCGCTTCATCGAACCCGTGGGCTATTTGGAGATGCTTTACCTGCTGAGCCAAAGCACGTTGGTCATGACCGACAGCGGCGGTCTGCAAAAAGAGGCCTACTATATGAAAAAATATTGTATCACCCTGCGCAACGAAACGGAATGGACGGAGTTAGCGGGCTGCGGCTACAACCACGTCGTCGGCACCGAACCGATGAACATCCTGCAAACGGTGCAGAATTTGCTCGATGTGCCGCCCGTTTTCTCGATAGAATTGTACGGAGACGGTCACGCAGCGGAGATGATTGCGAAGACGCTGTATAGATGCAACAAATAATTTTGTACCTTTGCCGTCTCGAAAAAAAATGTCTGTTTTATTGTAAAATTTTGAAATAAAGAACATTATGGAAGAAAAGAAAACATCAATGATTCGTTTGAGAATGAGTTCTCAAGACGCCCATTATGGCGGAAATTTGGTTGACGGTGCACACATGCTCGCTCTGTTCGGCGACGTGGCTACCGAACTGCTGATTATGCAAGACGGTGACGAAGGCCTCTTCTGCGCTTACGACAACGTGGAGTTCCTCGCCCCTGTGTATGCCGGCGATTATATTGAAGCTGTGGGTGAGATCACCAAGGTGGGCAACACCTCCCGCAAGATGGTCTTCGAGGCCCGCAAAGTGGTGCGTCCTCGTCCCGACATCAGCGCTTCTGCCGCCGACGTGCTTGAAGAGCCCATCGTAGTCTGCCGCGCCTCCGGCACCTGCGTAGTCCCCAAACAATGCCAACGGAAGAATTAGCTTACACGCTTACAGGCTTACTGGCTTACACGCTTACACGCTTACTAAACTTCTAAGCTTCTAAGCTTCTAAGCTCCTAAGCTCCTAAACCTTAAACCCTAAACCTTAAACCTTAAACTAAAAACATGGAAAAACTGATCATAACCGCCGCTATCTGCGGTGCAGAAGTAACGAAAGAACAGAACCCCAACGTCCCCTACACCGTAGAGGAAATTGTCCGCGAGGCCAAGAGCGCTGTTGACGCCGGTGCCGCCATCGTGCACTTGCACGTTCGTGAGGACGACGGTACGCCCACCCAGAGCCATGTTCGCTTCCAAGAGTGTACCGAAGCCATCCTCAAAGCCTGCCCGAACGTCATTCTTATTCCGTCCACCGGCGGTGCTGTGGGTATGACCCCCGACGAGCGTCTCGACTCCACCAACACCACTCCCATCCCCGAGATGGCTACCCTCGACTGTGGTACCTGCAACTTCGGCGACGAGATTTTCGACAACACGATGCCGACGATGCGTGCTTTCGGCAAGCGCATGATCGAGCGCGGCATCAAGCCCGAATACGAATGCTTCGAGATGGGTCACCTCGACACCATCCTCACCATGGCCCGCAAGGGCGAAGTGCCCGGCGCACCCATGCAGTTCAACTTCGTGTTGGGCGTTCCCGGCTGTACCCCCGCCACCGTTGACAACCTCTGCTGGTTGGTGAAGAACATCCCCGCTGGCAGCACCTGGACGAGCACCGGTATCGGTCGCCACGCCTTCACCCTCGCCGCTCCCACCATCGTGATGGGCGGTAACGTGCGCGTGGGCTTCGAAGACAACCTCTACCTCGAACGCGGCGTGCTCGCCAAGAGCAACGGCGAACTGGTGGACAAGGTCGTCCA
>JAGBPE010000217.1 GCA_017633495.1 Bacteroidales bacterium
AGACGATATACTTCTTTCATCAAAACAACAACTTGAACATTATCAACAGTTTATCAACAGGATAGTTGAAAAAGATCCAACCGATGGTCACAAAAACGAAAGTTCCGCAAATGCCAACCGTCCTTCGTAAAGCATTCACCTCTTTGGCAGGCTTTCCATACGTAAAGAGCTTATAAACAGAGAGTCCGGCGCCGTGCCAAAGTCCCCAAATCAGGAAATTGAGGGTACTTCCGTGCCAGAGTCCGCAAACGAAGAAGGTGATCATATAGGCTGTCACCGACACTACCATCCGATATTTGGCGATGGGCAGACGGTTGAGCAGCGCAACGACTGGCTTAAAGACGTAAATGCGCAAAAAAGTGGAGAAAGTGATGTGCCAACGCTTCCAAAACTCAGAAATATTGGTCGAGAAGTAGGGATTATTGAAGTTTTCGGGCGTGCGGATTCCCATCATGTAGGCCATACCGATGGCCATATCACAATAGCCAGAGAAGTCAATGTAAATGTAAAGCGAGTAGAGCAAAGCCGCCGAACCCACCGCTCCCCACGGTCCAAGCTGCGGCAGAAGCATCCCATAGTCAATGGCATACGGTTTAACCAACGGAACAATCAGCAGAGCTTTCACCGCTCCTATAAAGATTCTGCCGACGCCCGCCATCAGCATCCGCAGGTTGAAGCGCACGAGGGTGGTGTTCAGCCAGTAGTGGAAGTTGTTGAGCGTGTCGATGGGACCCGCCATAAAAGTCGGAAAGAAGAAGAGGTAGTTGAGGTAGGTCAAGAAATTCCTCGAACGCAGCTCGCCTTTGTAACTCTCTACTAGCCAATGAATCATGCGGAACAGGATGTAGGAGAGTCCGAGTTTCTCGACCGAAAGGAAATGCTTGGACATCGTGTCAGTCCACCAACTTCCAAACCACGACTGCACCAGCGGATAATTGCGCACGGCGAAAAGGGCAATCAGCAACATCAGCGATAGTGCCAACACCCAACCTTGCTTCTTTCGTTGCAGCAGCCACCCTGCATTGTAGGCCAACACGGCAAGTAGAAACAGCAAGAACAGCGACTTCGGCGAAACGATATGCGTCAAAATCAGAATGTTACCCCCAACCAACAACACATTGTTCAACCAAGCCTTCTTGAATGTCCACCTGCAAAACACAAACAGGAGAACGAAGATCAAGATGGAGAAGAAGAGGGTGTAGTTGGAGAATAACATATTTGTTTAGGCAATAGGTAACAAGCAATAGATCAACCGCCGAAATCATCGTAATGCACCATCTCCTTCGGGACGCCCAGACTGTCAAGCATATTCAGCACAGCTTGTAGCATCATTGGCGGACCGCAGATGTAGTATTCGATGTCTTCAGGTGCGGGGTGCGATTTGAGGTATTCTTCGTATATCACTTTGTGTATAAAGCCCGTAGGACCCGTCCAGTTGTCCTCGGGCAATGCGTCGGAGAGGGCGATGTGGAACGAGAAGTTATCATGTTCGGAAGCAATCTGCTCGAACTCGTCAATGTAGAAAAGTTCCTTAAGCGATCGACCTCCGTACCAGAAGGTGGTCTTTCGTTGTGTCTGTTTCACCTTGAACTGGTCAAAAATATGCGAGCGCATAGGCGCCATACCCGCACCACCGCCAATAAACATCATCTCACGATCGGTCTCCTCCACGAAAAAGTCGCCGTAAGGTCCTGATACAAAGACTTTATCACCCGGTTTCAGACTGTAGATAAACGAGGATGCTACACCGGGGTTTACTTTCTCCCAGCGTCCTTTTTTGCGGTTGAACGGCGGGGTGGCGATGCGCACGTTGAGCTTCACGATGCCGTTCTCCGCTGGATAATTGGCCATAGAGTAAGCTCGCACCGTATCTGCCGTGTTCTTCATCTTCAAATCGAAGAGCCCCATTTTCTGCCAGTCGCTGCGATAAGGATCTTCAATGGCCATGTCAGAATAGTTGATCGTACATGCAGGGATATCTATTTGGATGTAGCCGCCCGAACGGAAGTCCATCGTCTCACCGTCAGGCAGTTGCAACACCAATTCCTTGATAAAGGTAGCCACGTTGCGGTTGGAGACGACCGTACACTCCCACTTTTTGATGCCGAAGAAACTCTCGGGAATTTCGATTTGCATGTCCTCGCGCACCTTCACCTGACAAAAGAGCCGTACATGATCGGCGGCCTCCTTGCGACTGATGTGCGAAAACTCGGTAGGCAGAATATCACCGCCACCGGAGAGCACCTTGCCTCGACAAGTGCCGCATGAACCGCCTCCACCGCAGGCTGACGGCACAAAGACCTTTTCATCAGCCAAAGCCTGCAATAGCGTACAACCCCGCTCATGCTCGATCTCTCGCTTGCCGTTGATACCGATCTTCACCTTCCCCTCCGGAATCATCCTCTTCCGCGCAAACAACAGCAGTCCTACTAATAACCAAATGATTATCAGAAAGATTACGATTGCCGCTATGATGGTTAAGAGGTTCATTGTTCAAGTTTCAAGTTTCAGGTTTCAAGTTTCAGGTTTCAAGTTTCAGGTTTCAAGTTTCAAGTTTCAGGTTTCAGGTTTCACATTCCGAGAAACGCCATAAACCCTATCCCCAACAATCCAGTGATAATATAGGCGATGCCGTTCCCTTGCAATTTTTCAGGAATTTTGGCGTATTTCAGTCGTTCTCGAATGGCCGCAAAAGCGGTGATAGCCAGTAACCAGCCGATGCCTGAGCCCAGTGCATATGCCAAACTGTGCGCCACAGTCGAGAAGTTGCGCTCCTGCATGAAAAGCGATCCACCGAGGATGGCGCAGTTCACGGCAATCAGCGGCAAGAAAATGCCCAAGGCCATGTTCAGGGCGGGCAGATACCGC
Organism: Bacteroidales bacterium; assembly: GCA_017633495.1. Lineage (GTDB taxonomy): Bacteria > Bacteroidota > Bacteroidia > Bacteroidales > WCHB1-69 > F23-D06. The sequence continues at coordinate 2,869 of JAGBPE010000217.1, forward strand.
TCAAAGACCATCTCCAAGAGCTGCACGATACCCGCGATCACCGCAATAAAGATAATCAATGACAGAAACGACAAATCTGTGGTGGCGAAACTATCGTTCAGCCACACCAGAGCCCCCTCGCGTAGCAGATATTTGTCTATCAGGTAGTTGACAGGTACAGTCACCGTCAACACAAAGCACACCGCCAGTCCCAACCCGAACGCGGTCTTCACATTCTTGGAAACTGCCAAATAGGAGCACATGCCCAAGAAGTAGGCGAAAACCATGTTGTCGATGAAGACGGAACGGATGAATATTTCTATCATAACTATCTTTGTTTCTTTGTTTTGCGCTACCCCACATTGCGCTCCTTCGTCGCTCATGTGGGGTTAATTGAGGCTTTGTTCGTTATTGTCTCCTTTTTCGACCCCACATTACGCTCCTACGTCGCTCATGTGGGGTTATTAGCACTTCGTGCGTCTTGCCTCTTCGAGGCTGCTTAAGGAAAATGTGTTAAAAATATATTGGGGTTTTACGTTTCTTATTACTCATTGCTAATTACTAATTGCGTTTTGGGTCCAGATCAGGCAGCCGACGAGGATCAACGCCATTGGGGGTAGTATCATGAGTCCATTGTTGAGGTAGCCAGCGGCGTACCAACTGTCAGGAACGACTTGGTGGTTCCAAAGGGTGCCGGAGCCGAAAAGTTCGCGGAAGAAGGCGACGACAACGAGCACCAGACCGTAACCGAGACCGTTCATCACACCGTCCATGAGCGAGGGCAACGGCTTGTGCGACAGCGCGAAAGCCTCCAAACGTCCCATGATGATGCAGTTGGTGATAATCAGTCCGACGAAAACCGAAAGCAGCTTGCTCACATCGTAGAGGGTGGCTTGCAGCACCTGATCGACCACGATGACGAAGAAGGAGACTACCAACAACTGCACAATGATGCGGATGCGCGGCGGTATCGTATTGCGTATCAAGGAGATGATGAGATTGGAGCAGGCACACACCACCGTCACAGACAAAGCCATGACCACCGCAGGTTTCAGCTGCGCGGTCACCGCCAACGCCGAACAGACGCCCAATGTCTGCACCAGAATCGGATTCTCCTTGCTTAATGGTCCGAGATATTTCTTCATAGCATCATTTCAAGCGGCAAAGGTACACAAATTACAAATACGTACCGGCAAATAATATTTCACATCCCGAGGTCTTCCACGATTGTGATGCGTGTGGCAAAAAAATGTATTTTTGCGACTCCCCTATTCATGGGAATTTCATCATTTTTGACATGGAAGAATTACATAATCCGAAGAGAGACAGAGTGGCCGTGTTGATTCCTTGCTATAACGAGGAGCATGCCATTGCAAAGGTAGTGCAGGACTTCATGGCAGTCCTGCCACAAGCGCGCATCTACGTTTATGACAACAATTCCACCGACCGTACCGCTGAATTGGCTGCTGCTGCAGGTGCGGTGGTGCGTCACGAACCAATGCAAGGAAAAGGGAATGTAGTGCGCCGCATGTTCCGCGAAATACAGGCCGACTGCTACGTCATGGTGGATGGCGATGGCACCTACGATCCCGCTGATGCGCCAGCACTAGTAAAGGCGGTAATGGAAGAAAACATCGACATGGCCATCGGCGATCGCCTCTCCACGACCTACTTCCAAGAGAACAAACGCCGCTTCCACAACGCCGGAAACCGACTGGTGCGCTACCTCATCAACCGATTCTGGAACACCAACATCCACGACATCATGACCGGCTACAGAGCTTTCAGCCGCCGCTTCGTGAAACTCTACCCTGTAATGAGTCCCCAGTTTGAGATTGAAACGGAAATGACGATCCATGCTCTCGACAAACGCTTCTCCATCAAGGCGTTACCGACACGCTACATAGACAGAACCGAGGGCGAATCCAAACTAAACACCTACAAGGATGGCATCAAAATTCTGAAGACTATTTTTGCACTTTTCGAAGAGTACCGTCCCATGCTCTTTTTCGGAATAGTAGCCCTTCTGCTGATTTTGGTAGCAGTTGCACTATTCATCCCCATTCTGATTGAGTTTTTCCAAACCGGACTGGTACCGCGATTCCCGACTTTGTTTTGCGCCGGTTTCTTGGCTATAACAGGTGTCATGTCGTTCTTCACCGGGGTTTGCCTCGATGTGATGATTCGAAAAGATCGAAAGAATTACGAATTAAAAGTGATTGATTTCCAGGACTAACTCCTCTTTCATCATCTGATCCACCCCCCGCGACGTGATGGTCGCACCTGAGATGGCATCCACGCGATTCTCCTCAGCAACTTCAGCGGAAGTTCCTGGTTTCAAAACCCTTACAGAGACATAATTACCGTCTTTATCGTACAACTTTTTTCCTTCAAAGGACTTCATAAAGGCCTCATCTGTGATTTTGGCACCCAATCCCGGCGTTTCCGATTTATGGTCAAAACAGACGCCCTTAACCGTTTTACCGTCCTCCGAAAGCACCGCATAGCCCCAAATCGGGCCCCATAACCCTTTGCCATCCAACCGGATAGCAATACCTTTGGTACCATCCGCGCAGACAATCTGGTACTGCCGTCCATCGTCGGTCAGTGGCACAGCAAGATTTGAAAATGCATCTACCGCTTTCGAACGGTCTATGTCGTGTCCTGCCGCCCGAAGAATCTGCTGGCACTTCTCAGCCTCCTTATTGCGATCGCGACGCGGCTTCAGACCAGTGGAAACTAAGGTCAACACCACCGCAATCACCGTCACTAATGCGGTGATATACAAAAAGATATATGTATTGCTAAACTTTTTCATGCAGTGACACGTTTTCGGTTCGACAATCGTTTCTGACGTTGTTTGATGTGCCTCTGCACCACACAATAATCAATCAGCGGGGCAAAGATGTTCATAAGCAGGATGGCAAGCATCATGCCTTCGGGATAGCCTTTGTTGAGAGCACGTATGAGGATGGCCAAAACGCCAATGAGCAGTCCGTAGATGTACTTGCCGTCGCGGGTGTGCGCGGCTGTGACGGGATCAGTAGCCATGAAGACCGCACCGAACACAAAGCCGCCCATCAACAACTGGTCATAGCTTGCGACGGGACAAAGACCTGTCAACTTGCAGATTACCGCAGTGACATACCCGCCGACGAAGACGGAGAGCATGATGCGCCAGTCGGCCACTTGCGTGAAGAGGAGGATGGCCGCGCCGAGCAGAATGGCCAGTTTGCAGGTTTCGCCAATGCAACCGGGGATAAGGCCGAAGAACAACGCCCCCGTGGATGGTATCGCCTCAGTGCTACCATTCATCACCAATGCGAGCGGCGTGGCGCAGGTCATAGCATCCACGCCGGAAACCCAGACCTTGTCGCCGGAAATCACTGACGGATAAGCAAAAAAGACGAACGCACGAGCCAACAATGCGGGATTCAGGAAGTTGTAGCCCGTTCCGCCGAAGACCTCCTTGCCGAATATCACGGCGAAGACGGTGGCCACCGCGACGATCCACAACGGCACGTCTGGCGGCATAATCATCGGGATAAGAAAGCCTGTGACGAAAAAGCCCTCCGCCACCTCGTGCTTGCGGATCTGCGCGAAAAGCACCTCCACGGCAAGACCGCTGACGTAGGTCACGATGACCAGCGGCAGCCATTTGAGAAAGCCGTACCAAAGGTAGTCCCAGAGACTTCCGCCGCCACCCAGGGCGTCAAAGTGTTGGTATCCAACGTTACACCAGCCGGCCACCAGCGCGGGAGTCAGCGCAATCATCACTGTAATCATGATGCGCTTCATATCCACCGCATCGCGCACATGACAGCGTCCGTCCGTAATGGTTGCGGGCGTGCGCAGAAACGTGTCAATGGCGTCAAAAAGTGCGTTGAATTTGGGCATTATCGTTTTTTTTCAAAGGTGCAAAGGTACAAAATATAAATACGCGAACTTGCTATTTTCTTCTCACAGAGACGATGTGCACATCGTCTCTACAAACTGATCATTAACTCCCGCAAGGATTCCCTCACAATCCGCTGACACTCAGTCTTAGAAGGACAAACCAGCTCGCACAGCGCGAAATCCTCGTCATCCACTTCGTAAATTCCTAATGCCTCCATCTGTTCTATATCCTTGATCTCGCAGGCTTTAAGCAATTGCAACGGCATCAAATCGAGAGGGAACACCTTATCATAAACATCACTGAGAACAATGGCCCGGCGTCCGCCATGAAGCGAGGTGTTAACCTTGTAAGTGCGTTTCGGAGTAATCCATGCCAAGAAGGTACGCGACAGACTCCACTTGCGAAATCCCGGCAGCAGCCAACCGATAAACTCCCTTTCTCCACCTTCGTCAACAACCGTTATCTGCCGGTCATAAAAGCCCAATACAGGAAATATATCCAACTTGTTGCCACTCAACACACTGCCGCTGATGACACGCTTTTGATCCGTAGCCAGCGCCTCATTCAACAATCCGGACAAATCTGCACCGTAAACGGTGGTAAAGTAACCCGTTTGTGAAGTAGCAGGACCCGTCAAAGCAGCGATCTTTGCAAAACCGAGCCGATGCTCGCGGAAGAACTCGCCGATACGGGCAACCTCCTGAGGATCCACATACCAAACAGTCTCCCCTTTGTCCAACGGGTCAACATAATGGATGTGCGTGCCAACATTACCCGCTGGATGCGGTCCGCTGAAATAGTGCTTCTGAACGTTTTCTGCTTGCTCAAAAAACTGGTTGTCAGCTCCTTCATGCATACAAAGATGCATAGGTGCATCACCTGACGCACGTTGCAGCATCTGCAAGCCA
>JAGBPE010000218.1 GCA_017633495.1 Bacteroidales bacterium
ATTACCAACGACCACGATGACGGCGAAACTGAAGATTCGACCACCCTTGGTCACTTTAGTCACTCTGTTGGTGGCGACCACGCGCTCTTTGAGTTCGAGGTCAGCTGCTTTTACTTTCTTGATATTTTCGTTAGCCATAGTTCTGATAATTAAAATTTAAGACCACCTTCTCTAGCTGCGTCAGCCAAAGATTTTACTCTACCATGATACAAATATCCGTTACGGTCGAACACCACCTCAGTGATACCGGCTGCGAGAGCGCGGGAAGCGATTTCCTTGCCCACGAGTTTAGATTTCTCGCATTTGGTCACCTTTTGAGAAGCGATATCGGGTAACTTTGAGGATGCAGACACGAGGGTAACGCCGGCCTCATCGTCAATAACTTGCACGTAGATGTCGCGATTGCTTCTGAAAACGGACATTCTAGGACGAACCGGAGTACCGCTGACGATCTTACGAATGCGGTTTTTAATCCTGTTTCTTCTATATTCTTTTTTATTGTAAGCCATAATATCAAATTTTGACGATTATTTTTCAGCCGATTTACCAGCTTTCTTTCTAACATACTCACCTTCGAAGCGGATACCTTTACCTTTGTAAGGTTCGGGTTTACGATAGGAGCGGATCTTGGTAGCCACTTGGCCCAACAACTGTTTGTCGATGCAGTTCAGAATGATGATGGGGTTTTTACCTTTCTCATTGATGGTCTGCACGGTGATTTCCTTCGGGAAGTCGAACAGAATGTTGTGGGAGTAACCCAGACCCATATCGAGTTGATGGTCGCCCTTAGCTTCGGCCTTATAACCGACGCCGATGACTTCCATCTTCTTGGTGAAGCCTTGAGAGACACCGATGATCATGTTGTTCAGCAGGGCGCGATAGAGGCCGTGCATAGAACGGTCACGTTTGGAATCGGTGGGGCGTTTCACATGGAGGTGTCCGTCTTCAATTTCGAAAGTAATACGCTCATCGACATACTGTTGCAGTTCGCCTTTCGGGCCCTTCACAGTCACGATGTTGGACTTTTCGTCTCTTTTCACTTCAACCCCTGCGGGGATGGCGATTTGTAATTTTCCTATTCTTGACATAACTTTCTCCTCCTATTAACTGATGTAACAAATAACTTCGCCGCCAACGTTTTGAGCTTTGGCTTCCTTATCGGTCATCATGCCGTGGGAAGTGGAGACGATAGCGATGCCGAGGCCGTTCAACACAGAGGGCATTTCCTTGGCGCCCACGTATTTACGAAGACCGGGGCGGCTAACGCGCTTGATCTCGCTGATGGCGGATTGTTTGGTTGCGGGATGATATTTCAAAGCGATCTTGATCGTTTTGGGCATTTGATCATCCTCAAATTTATAGTTCAAGATATAACCTTTGTCGAAAAGGATCTTGGTTATAGCTTTCTTCTCGTTGGAAGCGGGGATTTCCACCACTTCATGATGCGCGCGGATGGCGTTTCTCAAACGAGTCAAATAATCTGAAATGGGATCGGTATTCATAATTTAATCTTCTTCTTTAGGTTTACCAACTTGCTTTTTTAACTCCGGGGATCTTGCCTGCGAGTGCCAACTCTCTGAAGTCGATACGGGAGAGACCGAATTGACGCATGTAGCCTTTCGGACGGCCGCTCAGCTTGCAGCGGTTGTGCATACGGATAGGGTTAGAGTTCGGGGGTAATTTCTGAAGCGCGATATCAGCGGCTCTTTTGGCCTCGTAATCATCGCCTTTCATGATTTTCTTCAGTTCTGCGCGTTTTGCCGCATATTTAGCGACCATTTTCGCTCTTTTGATTTCTCTTGCTTTTAAAGATTCCTTTGCCATGATTACTTACTTTTGATTTTTGAAGGGTAAGCCAAATTCTTTCAACAGGGCGAGACATTCTTTATCGTTACGAGCGGTCGTCACGAAAGTGATGTCCATACCGTTAATTTTGAGCACTTTATCGATATCGATTTCGGGGAAGATGATCTGTTCGGGAATACCGAGCGTATAGTTGCCGCGACCGTCGAAGCCCTTGTCGCTGATACCGCGGAAGTCGCGGATACGAGGGATGGAGACGGTGATGAGGCGGTCAAGGAACTCATACATGCGGTCGCCGTGAAGAGTCACGCGCACGCCGATGGGCATACCTTTTCTCAACTTGAAGTTAGAAATATCCTTTTTGGATTTGGTGGGAACAGCCTTCTGACCGGCGATGAGGGTCATTTCCTGAACGCCGGCGTCGATGAGCTTCTTATCAGCGATACCGAATTTACCAAGACCTTGGTTGAGGCAAATCTTGGTGATTTTGGGCACGCGCATGACGGATTTGAATCCGAATTGTTCTTTCAGAGCGGGAAGAACCTCATTCTGATATTTTTCTTTATATCTCGGTGTGTACATTACTTAATCTCCTCTCCTGACTTTTTAGAATATCTAACTAATTTGCCGTTCTCATTCAAACGTCTGCCCACGCGGGTAGCGTTTCCTTTAGCGTCAACCAACATGAGGTTGGAGATGTGCATGGGGGCCTCTTTCTTGATGATGCCGCCGTTAGGTGCTGCAGCGCTCGGTTTAGTGCTCTTAGACACCATGTTGCAGCCTTCCACCAAAGCCTTGTTTTCCTTGGGGAGGACTTCCAGCACCTTACCTTGAGTTCCTTTGTACTCACCGGTAATCACTTTAACAGTGTCGCCTTTTTTAATTTTCAGTTTCATTCCTTTTTTTGTTTAAATGTTTGTCAATTGGTCTTTGTCAATTGTATAATAAATGATTTATTGACTTGATTATAAGACTTCGGGGGCCAAAGACACGATTTTCATGAACTGTTTTTCACGCAATTCACGGGCAACGGGTCCGAAGATACGGGTGCCGCGCAACTCATCGGCTGCGGTCAGCAGAACCACGGCGTTGTCATCGAACTTGATGTAGGAGCCGTCGTTTCTGCGGACGTGGCGTTTGGTGCGGACGACCACTGCCTTGGACACGGTGCCGGCCTTGACCTGACCGGAAGGGATGGCACTCTTGATGGCAACGACGATCTTGTCGCCCACGCGTGCATAGCGTTTCTTGGTGCCGCCCAGTACGCGGATACAAAGGACTTCCTTCGCGCCGCTGTTATCTGCTACTGCTAATCTTGATTCTTGCTGTATCATAATGTTATTTAGCCTTTTCTACGATTTCAATTAAACGCCAGCATTTGTTCTTGGACAAAGGTCTGGTCTCCATAATTCTCACTCTGTCACCGATGCGGCACTCGTTTTTCTCGTCGTGTGCCATGAATTTGGTGGAACGTTTCAGGAACTTACCATAGATGGGGTGTTTCATCTTACGCTCGACCTTGATGACGATAGACTTGTCCATCTTGTCGCTCACGACAATGCCTTCTCTGACTTTTCTGTTATTTCTTTCCATAATGCTTTATCAGTGATAGGTTATTTATTTTCGTTCATTTCGCGTTTGCGCAGTTCCGTCATGAGGCGGGCGATGTCTCTGCGCTGAGCCTTGATCAGTTGAGGATTTTCCAGAGGAGAGATGGCATGATTCAAGCGCATCGTAACCAGTCTGTCTTTCTCAGTGGCCAGTTTTTCCCGGATTTCGGGAGTGGTCATTTCGTTGATTTCTTGTTGTTTCATACTGTGTTCCTCCTTTTAGATTTCTTCTGAATAATCTCTTCTGACAATAAATTTGGTATGGACGGGGAGCTTTTGGGCGCCGAGTCTCATAGCTTCACGAGCGACTTCCAATGGAATACCATCGGCTTCGAAAAGGATGCGGCCGGGGCTGACGCGTGCAGCATAGTATTCGGGGGTACCTTTACCTTTACCCATACGAACACCCAAACCCTTAGCGGTCACGGGACGATCGGGGAAAATGCGGATCCAGAGCTTACCTTGACGTTTCATCTCACGAGTGATAGCCTGACGGGCAGCCTCAATCTGACGAGCAGTGATCCAATAAGCATCCAACGTTTTCAACGCGAATGAGCCGAATGAAATGTCAGAACCACGTTTCGTGATCTTTTTCATTCTGCCCTTCTGCGGTCTTCTGTATTTGAGTTTTTTCGGTTGTAACATTGCTTTTAATGTTTTTAATTATTGAATTACCGGCATCTTGGCGTCGGTTTAATTATTGTGATTTCTGTTGTTATTGCGGTTGCGGTTGTCGCGTCCGTCTCTGTCTCTGCGGGGACCGCGGAACATCTTCTTGCCACCGCCGGAAGGACGTTGCTCCTTGGCAGCCTCGTTGGCGAAGAGGTCGCGTTTGCCGTAGACGATACCGCGGCAGATCCACACTTTCACGCCGATGCAACCGTAGGTGGTGTGAGCCTCCACGGGAGCGTAGTCGATGTCGGCACGAAGGGTGTGCAACGGGATACGACCATCTTTGAAGTGCTCGGCGCGGGCGATTTCGGCACCACCCAGACGACCGGCGACGGTCACCTTGATACCCTCAGCCTGAGCGCGCATGGTGGCGCTGATAGCGGTCTTGACGGCTTTCTTGTAGGTGACACGACCTTCGATTTGACGAGCGATGTTCTGAGCCACCAGCTGTGCGTCGAGGTCAGGACGTTTAACTTCGTTGATGTTGATTTGGATCTCCTTACCGGTGATCACTTTCAGTTCTTCCTTCACGCTGTCCACTTCAGCACCACCTTTACCGATGATCACACCAGGACGGCCTGCGCTAATAGTGACGGTGACGAGTTTTAAGGTTCTCTCAATGTAGATTTTCGAAATGCCGGCTTTTGAGAACTTAGCATTTAAATACTTTCTAATTTTGTCATCTTCGACGATTTTACCGGCGAAATTTTTGCCGCCGTACCAATTAGAGTCCCAGCCTCTTACAATACCGAGGCGCAAGCCGATAGGATTAACTTTTTGACCCATACTTTACTTTATTATTTTTGTGATTCTTCAATATTTTCAACTTGCACATTCTCCTCGTTGCGGTCGCCGAGAATCAAGGTCACGTGGTTGGAGCGCTTGCGGATACGAGCTGCACGGCCTTGGGGAGCGGTGCGGATACGTTTCAGCATTCTGCCGCCGTCCACCATGATGGTCTTGATGTAAAGGTCAGCGTCTTCCAAGCGCTTGCCTTCATTCTTCACCTGCCAGTTAGCGATGGCTGACTTCAACAGCTTCAAAAGTTTCTCAGATGCCTCTCTACGAGAGAATTTCAACACGTTCATGGCGTAATCTACGTTCTTGCCACGAATCACGTTGGCCATAATTCTGGTCTTGCGCGGTGAGGTCGGATTATCCACTAATCGGGCCACGTACACCGTTTTCATTGCTTCTTTACGCGCGTCTGCTGCGTTTTTCTGTTTTACACTCATTGTTATTTTTGTCTTTATATTACTTTATATTTGTCTAGTATTCAATCACTTAACCACTCGATAAGTACCTCTTATGCGTACATTATCAAATTGGCGGCAAAAATAGTCTTTTTTTGCATACAATCAATACCTTACGGATTTTTTTTTCAACAAAATAAAAAGACGATTGTTAACAACGCGTTTAGGGGTTTACTCGTTTAGGATTTTAGTAAACCGGTAAACCTGTAAACCGGTAAACCTGTAAACCTGTAAACGTGTAGACGTGTAAACGTAAAAAAGGGGAACCTTTCCGATTCCCCTTAACTGCTAACTGCTAACTACTAACTGCTAACTAACTTACCAAGAGAGCGTCCGGTCTTTCGGATACTTCACGCTATAGGTCACCGCGTAGGTGCGGGTTTCGCCGGCGTTGAGCTCCAGCTCCCATGTCAAAACGCCGATCTCCTCTTTGTTGTAAGTAGCCGCGGGCTTCACCTCCACCAACTTCACTTCAATATCTTTATCATTGGAAATCGGATACTGCTCCTTGAGGGTAAGTTTGGCAGTGCGGTTCTGGTTGTTACGCACGGTGATGAGGTAGGAACGGGTCTCGGTTGTGGTGCTGCCCACATGTTTCGTGCTGCTGTAGTCCCGTTGCAGCTCGCGCTTCACGGTCACGCGCGGATCGGTGGCGAGAGTGAGCGTCACCTTGTCTTGGGTTGAGTTCGGGTAGAGGTAGGTCTCCCCGACAAATGTATTGTTAAAGGTGACCGTAGCCGGACCAGCAAGCAGATTATACTTCTCCAAACCGCCGAGCGTCGCAATCAGGTAGGTCTCAGTTGAGAGTTTCGGTGCACAATAGTAATTATAATCCGCTTCAATATTATAGTTCATCAAATCAATGAGTTGCTCGTTACCGTTGCCCGGAATATTGTACGGAACCGAAATCTTGTAATTCACATGGATATCCTGCTCGTCTACGCTGATGTAATCCTGCATCCGAGTGGAAACGACCTTTTTGTTAGCTCCGTCAGTGGCCGATACGCCTTCGAGATTAGACAAGGCACTGCTCACATTTGAGCTCGTCACGTAGTTGGAGGTGGTATTGGCGCGAACAGACGACATATCCGCCGAATAATTCCGCGCAAAATGCAAGAACCATGCTTTGAAGACAGGCACCTTGTTGGTTCGGTTGGGCATAGCATTCGACAACGTAAGCTGCACATTGTTCCAGTCGAGACCGGTCACCTGCTGCACCTCAGCCTTCGCCTGCATCGTGATGGGCTTGTCCAAAGCGGGTATGTTAATGTCGTAATGGGGAGACCATCCAGCATCGTCGGTGTAGTAACTGATGTTGAAAACCGTGTTGATGTTGTTCGGCACACTGACGGAGAGATAGACCATGCCGGTTTCCACATTGCTCTCCTGCTTGTCCTGACTGATTTGCATTTTCAGTCGATTCACCGTCTCCACCAGTTTCTCAATCTTCTTATTATCCTGATTGATATTGTTTTGTAGCGTGGAAGCCTTCGACGAATAGAGTTCCATATTGGCATTGATTTCCGCCACAGTCACAGTGCCGTCCTTCTTCTCCATGTTGTTGAGCGTACCTTCGGTAAGCATTTTGAGCAGATGTTGGTGGACAGCAAGCTCGTCTCGCGCTCCTTGAAGCTGTTTCTGATAATATTCGAGGGAATCCGACAGCTTTTTGAGTTTTGCGGTCTCCTCTTTGGGGGTGATGAAATCTTTCTCGAACTCCATGGCGGAGATCAGTACCCCGTTGGCATGCACTTTCAGACTGCTGAGTTCAATGTCGGGACTTAGCCCATCAATGACGATCTCCTGACTGCCGCTTTTCAGTGTAGCGGTTGCAGAATGATACAAAGTGGCACCGCGTAGGAACACGGTAACGGAATCCAACTTTGCGGAAATTTGTTTCTGTGCTTGAACCGGAACGAAACAACTGACGCACAGACATATCAGTGTTACTATAAATTTCTTTTTCATATTATGTTATATTATTGGTGATTTCACAAACGAAAGAATCTATTTCCGTTGAACAAAGACTTGTCGAGTAATGGTTTGTTTATTGCCCAACTGAATTTTCACCAGATATTGACCAGCGGCATAACGGGAAACGTCCACCGTCTGCAGGTCTGACTGTTTGACATCAGAAGAGTAAACGAGCTGACCTTCAGCATTATAAATCTGAATTTGGGTCATACCTTTTCCCTTGATATTGATCACGTTATTGCTCGGGTTGGGGAAGATTTCCACTTCGGGTTGCTCGTATAGCGCGATGCCGTCGTTGTACTGCACATAAAGAATCAAATGAATGATACTGTCGCAGCCATCGGTCGTAGTGTATTGGAAATCGTAGGTATAGGTACCGCTATCGGCGGGGGTTATCGTGAAGTTGCCGTAGGTAAACTCATGCTCGCGAATGGCGGTGTCGTACACATATATATTATATGTAGGATTCACAGTGAGGTGGAGGGTAACGATGCTGTCGCAACCGTTGGCAGTTAAAAGATAATAGTTGACAGTTGATAGTTCTGGGGTTCCGACCTCGAAGACCGTGTCGCCGTAGGTATAGGGCAGTTCGCTCTCGCATATCGTGATGTACTCGTCCGTGGCGGTGCCGTGGTTAATGGTTAAATGTAACGTGTCCACACTGGCGCAACCATCGGCGTTGTTGTAAGCGTAGGTATAGGTATCTGTTTGCGTGTAAGTGGCACCATGCCAAGTGTAGCTTTCGCAGGCGGTTTCGGTTTCCACGTTGTGGGTGCCGTAGTTGATGGTCAGGTGCAACGTCACGGTTGAGTCGCAGCCAGCAGCGTTGGTCCAATAGGACACAGGGGACGGATAATCCCCGGATTGCGTGTAGGTTGTGCCGTACCATGTGAAACTCTCGCAGGCCACAGCCGTGGTATCGCCGGTGGTG
>JAGBPE010000219.1 GCA_017633495.1 Bacteroidales bacterium
ATGGCAGGAATTTATCTGCGAGGATTTCCATTTTGCGTATGAGATTACGGTTGACGCTCATGGAGAAAAAGTGATTGTCGTTCATGACGCTGTCCACAGTTTTCTTTACTATTAGTTTTCTTTCCTAAGCATTAAGCGTCAACCGCCACGCCTCCGGCAACCGCATCGGGCTGATGGACTGCACGGTGCCGGTGGAGGCACTGGTGTGCGAGGTGACTCATCATGCCTGTCTGTAGAAACGGATGCCCACACGCGGTTTCAAATCCCCAGAGGGGATTCATATTCAACGGGTTACCGAAACATTGTCGTGCCCGATGTGCAACCCCTCAAGGGGTTGTGGGGGCTGCCGCATCGCCAACGGCTAAGGACAGGGAACCCCTAACGAGGTTCGGGGGCGCGGTCGGTAACGTCCTCGCGCTACAGAGATGGAAGCCCTGACGGGCTTGGACGGGATGCGGGAACGAACCCATCGCCGCTTCCATGCTTCCAATCCCTATCTATGTAATGCCAAATACAAATAGAAGAAAGCCTCTGGATTAGACTTCTTTAGCTTGTTGAGTTTTGTGTATTCGTAGTCTGTGAACGACCAATCCCTCATGCGCTCTAGCTGCCGACTGCTGTATTTCTCGATTGTGATGCCATCCGTTTCAATCTGTGATACAAGATAATACGCCTTGGCGGCGGACAGAATGGCTTCCTCAATATGGAATGGTTCAGAAAAATGTGACTGGATACTTGTTTGATGCCTCGTTCCAGCACCTGATACTCAACATTGTTTCGGCTTTTCCGGAAGCAGATGGAGAGAGCATGATCCATTGTGTCGTGAAGAATGTCATCCACAGAAAAGTACTTGTCTCGGTAACTTGCTTCTTGTTCGGCAATCGTTCGGTACACTGCAGAGAGGGACACCATGTCATCTGATTTGTCGAACAGAGCACCTATATCATACAACTGCTTCATGATTTCCATTCCACATTCAGAATTACCTTTCCAATAGGGTACGCCAACTGTTTGCGGAGCAAATGCCGTCAGTTTGTCTGCGAGAAGATTGTTGATATCGGGCACACGAACCGTCCTGTCTTCACCTTCTGTCGCAAGAAAAATGTTGGTGATAGGCAACTCAATGATTCGATTGTATGGAATCTGCTCAAAAAGAATTTCCAACAAGATATACGATTCTTTGTTTTCAACAGCAGAAGTGTAGAAAAACTTATAATGTGTTTTTGGAACTATACCAGATTTTCTGCTTTGTTCCTCAATACGAGAAAAGCCATTGCTCATGGCAATTTGTTGGAGAGTCGCAGTAAGGTTTTGGTTACTCAACGGAAGGATGATGTCAATGTCGATGGACAATCTGTGCGGCTCCTTGAATATTAGCATCAGTGCTGTCCCTCCTTTGAAAACGAAAGGAAGCGATGATTCAGAGAGACCCTCCAGCAATGACAAAGCCCGGATAGATTTCTCTACCAGAATTTTATCGGCTTTGTGTCTCTTCGATACTTGGTTTATCCAATCTATTGTGAATGAATTTTGCGTAATCATAGTTTAATGGTTTATTTCGTCCAAGATTTCTTCGATAACGTCACGGCGGCCCCGACGACCAGCATAACGGAGCATCCGGCTGGTGTTGACGGAATAGTCGGCAGTTGCATTTGCATAGATGTCAACAATCTCAGTATCCGAAAAAGGGAATATCCTGTCAAGAGCGAAATCCACCAAAATTTTCTCCAACGATGCCAAGGGCATATCCTCAACCTCAATGGTTGGAGCTTCAAGTGCCATGTTGCGGACCACGATATATCCGTCATAATAGGGCAATTCCTCACTAAGATTACAATACAAGACCGTGCGACGATATGTTTTGCCTATTTCGTGGTACGCCGCATCGACAACATCGCGTTCGACATCAACAAAAAACAGCTGTGTATTTATCAGGAATGGTGAAAATGCATTTGCCACACGCAGATCCCACTGACAATATTTCGCAAATGGCAATCTGCGTTGCATAATGTCTGCTATTACTTCTGTCCTTGTGTAGATGTTTGGTTTGAATATAGGCTTTCTCCCAAATCGGTAAAGCCCCCGCCCAATAGAGTATATCACCCCCTTGTTAACAAGAGAGTGAATTTTCCATCGAATTGTCGAAATTGGAATGTCAGGAGAGTAGCTCCGATAGAAATTCGCAATCTCATTAGATGTCAATTGTATCCTGTCACCCAATGTGTTACATAACTCGTCTATATGTAATGTGTCATACATCCTTGTCCGTTTTTTGTCGGTGCAAAGATATACAAATTTTTGTCAATAAACCAAAATAATTGCCGAAAATTTGTTTTTTTCAATCAGATGAACGACGCCATCCTGAAGTTCCGCCGCTACGAAGACGCCTCCCTCGCCTACACCGGCATCAACCGCCACGCCGCCGACACCCGCATCGGACTGATGGACAGCACCGTGCCGATCGAAGCCTTATTAGGTACGGATTAGGAATCGAAATTTCTATTTCTTCACATAAGAGCTCTGCTATAATTGGCGACCAACCTTTTTCAACATTCTCCGCACCTTGCGATGACGCTTAATCAACCAATCCTCTATCAGTTGATCTTCTGTTTCTGATACATCTAAAGCCTCTTTCTTGCGCCGTCTTTTGTTGGTGAACCGGATGTAGGCCCCGATGTGGCGACTCTTCTTTTCGTGATAAATGGAGTCGAACGGGATCAACACACAGGAGTCTTCGATGTTGTGCATCAAATGGTTCACCGCCGTACCGAACATCAACATTTGGGACGTGATGGAGATATACGCCGTTACATTCGGGGGAACGTTTACGCCCCGCATCCTGGCCGCCGCCTTCAGCAATTTGTAATCTTCAAACAAATCTTCCTTGTTCAGCACCAAATCCATCAAT
>JAGBPE010000220.1 GCA_017633495.1 Bacteroidales bacterium
CATCCCCTCTGTCATACGGGTCAGAAGTGAAAAAGAGGGAGGTGGTGGCGGTGGCTTTGGGGAGGATGATGTCGAAATAGAGCTCCAGGTCGTCGTTGTCGTATTCGTGATCCAGATAGTCGTCGTAATTTCCTTCCAATTCGTGAACAATCGCGATCATCCGGTTGCAGGTGAACGTGTCGTTATCGTTGTACGCATGAACCGCTTTTTGTTTGTAATGGTTGATGATGCTGTCTAATTGTTCGGGAGTCATAACATTTTTGATTTTGCGGACGCAAAAATAGAAAAAATGGGTAAATAGTGATTTTCGTCTGCAACGTGTTTTCAATAGAACAAGGCCGGCTGTCGCCGATCTGCTTATGTCACTACCCCGGCCTTGCGGCCACCCCTTCTCAAAGAAGGGGAATGGTGCCGTGGCCAGTTCTTTACGTGGGGGTATTTGTACGGGTGGTGGGTATGGTGGTAGGGCTGCCGCACTGCGACAGCCCTACAGGGCACCCATCCTACAGACGGTGCGAACCCTATTCTTCATTATGCATTCTTCATTCTTCATTATTTTGTATCTTTGCCGTTCAAAAACAAACAACTATGAGCAGAGGTTTTGTGAAAGAGGGCGACCAGGAAGAGGTCCCGATGTTGACGCCGAGGGCGTTTTTGCCGGCGGGGGTGGAGAATTTTGTCACGTCCACGGGCATGGAGGAGTTGAAGGCGGAGCGCGAGGAAATTCTGCGCGAACGGAAGCAGTATGAGGGAGTGGACAACAACGACGCCCGCGTGAACAACAACTACCTGACGGGTAAACTCCGTCTGCTGGAGGAGCGCATCCACTCCGCCCGCGTGCTCGACTACGATCCGCAGCGACAAAACGACGTGGCTTTCGGGGCAACCATCAAGTTCAAGAACTTGAAAAACAACCAGATAGCGCAATACCAAATCGTGGGCGTCGATGAGGCTAACATCATGAAGGGCAAAATCTCGTTCCTCTCGCCGCTCAGCAAGGTGCTCAAGAACAAGAAGGCCGGCGAAACCGTCTCCTTCAACACCCCGCAAGGCGAGATGCAAATGGAAATTCTGGAGATTCGGTGAGGGGTGTTCATTACATTGGGCGTATGCGATACGCCCCTACAGATATGGCGACAAATGGTCTCGTTTTTCCTCGGTGGAACGTGGCCGTTTTTTTTGTACTTTTGCCGCCAATTTAAATTTGAAAAATGGATAAGAATACAGTCATCGGTCTGCTGCTGATTTTCGCCCTGTTTCTGGGCTTCAGCTTCTATCAGACCAACCAAGTGAAGAAGCAGCGTGCCGCTCAGGAGGCGCAAATGTTGGAGGAAATGGAGAAGGAAACCGCCGAAAGCGCTAAAACGCTCTCCCTCGACGCCCAATCGGATACCACTGACGTCACTGCAACGCCAACCAACACGACCCTCACACCCGCGCAAAAGTTCTCCAATGCGCAGGTGGATGACCAGGGCGACTATATGGTGGAAACCTCCAAGGCCTACTACCACTTCAGCAAGAAGGGCGGCTACCTCAAGCAGATTGAGCTCAAGGATGTCTATCGCTACACCCCAAAAGATGCTGAAAAAGAACCGCTGGTGATCTACGAAGGCGGCTCCAACCAGATGGGCATGAAGCTGATGCTTCGCGACCAGACGGAGATCTCCACCGCCGACTGCTATTTCGTGGCCAATGCCGACGAACTGGTTGTGGATGAGAAACATAACAAACTCTCCCTGCGTCTCTATCCCAATGCCGGCACCGATTCCAATCAATGCCAGGTGCTCGATCAGAAATCCTATATCGAGTTCCTCTACACCTTCTCCAACGACGACTATAAGTTTGATTATGAGATCAATGTGGTCAACATGGAGCCTTATCTCTACCCGAACCGCCGCAGTTTCACCATCCAGTGGGATGCGCAGCCCAAATGCGTGGAGAAAAACTACGACTATGAGAAGAACATCACCTCTATATATTATATGGACAACAGCGATGAAGTGGACAACCTTGACGAGCGCAAGCCCGAAAAGAAGGATTTCACCTCTCCGCTGAAGTGGGTCTCCTTCAAGCAACAGTTCTTCACCACCTGCTTGGTGACCAAAGATGCGCCCTTCACCTCCGGTACGCTGGAAGTGAAAGTCCCTGATAAAAAGGAGACTACGATTCTTAAGGACTGTTCCGCAGAGCTGGATTTTGAACTGGCCGATCTCAACAAAGGCCATTTCGACATGTATATGTTCGTGGGTCCCAACCAATATCGTCTGCTGAAAGAGTACGACAACAAACTGGAACGCCAGGTTCCGCTGGGCTGGGGCTTCTTCCTGCTCCACTGGATCAACCGATTCATTATCATCCCGGTGTTCAACTGGCTGGAAGCCTACGGTTTGAGCTACGGACTCATCATCCTGATTCTCACCATCTTCATCAAGATCATTGTGTTGCCGGTGAGTTACAAAACCTATATGTCGTCCGCCAAGATGCGTGCCCTGAAGCCCGAAATCGAGGCCATCAACGAGAAATACCCGAAGGATGAGGACATGATGAAGAAACAGCAGGCCACGATGTCGCTCTACCGCAGTGCGGGGGTGAAACCTGCCGGCGGCTGTCTGCCGATGCTGCTGCAGATGCCGATCCTCATCGCCATGTACCGTTTCTTCCCGTCGGCATACGAACTGCGCCAGCAATCGTTCCTCTGGGCGGAAGACCTCTCCACCTACGATTCCATCTGGGATTTCGGTCATCGCGTGCCGTTGCTCGGCGACCACCTCAGTCTCTTCACCATCCTGATGACCATCGCCACGATCATCTACACTTGGCTGAACCAGAAGCTGATGGCGCCCACGCAGGGCAACAAGGACCAGCAGCGCATGATGAACATCATGATGTATATGATGCCGATCATGTTCTTGTTCATGTTCAACAACTTCGCATCCGCACTCACGTACTACTATCTGCTCTTCAACATTTTCACCTTCCTGCAGATGTGGATTTTCCGCATGGCCATCGATGAAGACAAGCTTCGCGCCCAGATGCAGGAAAACATGAAGAAGCCGGTGAAGAAATCGAAATGGCAGCTCAAGATGGAGGAACTGCAGAAGCAACAGCAGCAGATGCTCAAGCAACAACAACAGCAACAGAAAGTTAAGCAACCGAAGCAGTTGGAAAAAAGAAAATAATTTAAAATAATTCGTCCATTGTAACAAAAATTCCGTAATTTTGCGGTTTGATTCGAATCAATAAAAGAATAAGACATTATGGAAAATCAAGACAAAAACGAAGTGCTCTCCAGGGCAGTGAAGGCTGGGAAAAGAACCTATTTTTTTGATGTGAAGAGAAGTCGGAACGAGGAGATGTATTTGACCATCACCGAGAGCAAACGCAAGTTCAATGCCGACAACGGCAACTTCTTCTACGAGAAGCATAAGATTTTCCTCTACAAGGAGGATTTCGATAAGTTCAAAAACGCGCTCACCGGCGTAATCGAATTCATTGAAAACGGCACGGTTCCGGAGCAAGACGATTTCTTCGAGAACGATAACTTCGAGAAGAACGAGGATGTCGACATGGGGATCAACTTTGACGACATAGATCTCTCGCTGTAATGGGCAAGATAGTAGCCATTGTGAACCAGAAGGGCGGGGTGGGGAAGACCACCACCGCCGTGAACCTGGCGGCGTCGCTGGCGCTGCTGGATTTCCGTGTGCTGCTCATCGACGCCGACCCGCAGGGCAATGCCTCCAGCGGCGTGGGTGTCTATCCCGACGACAACACCGTCAGCATTTACGACTGCATTGTGAACGGCAAGATGGCCAACGAAGCGGTGGTGGAGACCAAAACCCCGAACCTCTTCGTGATGCCCGCCACCATCCACCTTGTGGGTGCCGAAATCGAGATGATCAATTTCGACCGTCGCGAGTACCGCATGCGGGACGCCCTCACCGATGTGAAGAACGATTTCGACTTCATCTTCATTGACTGCGCCCCCTCCCTCGGTCTGGTGACCCTGAACGCCCTCGTGGCTGCCGACTCGGTTATCATCCCCGTGCAGTGCGAGTATTTCGCGCTCGAAGGTCTCGGAAAACTGCTCAACACCATCCGTATTGTGCAGTCCAACATGAACCCGAACCTCTCCATCGAGGGCATCCTGATGACCATGTACACCAACCGCTACAAATCGGCAAACGCTGTGTATGAGGATGTCAGGTTCCACTGTCGCGATATCGTGTTCGATACCGTGATCACCCGTACCGTGCGTCTGAGCGAGGCTCCCAGTTACGGCGTGCCCATTGCCGTTTACGACATCAAGTCCGTCGGACATGTCAACTACATGAATCTGGCGAAGGAGTTCCTCCTGAAGAACGGATACACTGTTTAGTTAGCAGTTAGCAGTTAGCAGTTGGGGAGAATTAACGAACAAAAAAACAAAATTATGCCAAAGAATGATAAACCGTTAGGAAGAGGATTGGGCGCGATGCTTGGGAATATGGAAATCCCCGTGCATAAAGAGCCCTCGCAGGTGGTAAGCGGTAATACCAATATACATGTGGCTTCCATCGAGGCGAATCCCTATCAGCCTCGTACCAAGTTCGACGAGGAGGCGTTGCAGGAGCTGGCGCAGTCTATCAAGACTTACGGACTGATTCAGCCGGTGACCGTGCGTCCGGTGGGCAACGGCAAATACCAGCTGATCTCCGGTGAGCGCCGCTTCCGTGCTGCGCAGATGGCCGGTCTGACCGAAATTCCCGCCTTCGTGCGCACCGTTGACGACGCGCTCTCCATCCAGATGGCTTTGGTGGAGAACATCCAACGTGCCGACCTGAACGCCATTGAAATCGCCATGAGCTATCAGATGCTGATGGACGAGTGCCATTTCACGCAGGAGCAACTGGGCGAGAAGGTAGGCAAAACCAACACTACCATCTCCAACTATTTGCGTCTGCTCAAGCTCTCTACACCCGTGCAGGTGGCCGTACGCGACAACCAGATCTCCATGGGCCACGCTCGTGCGTTGGTGGCTGTGGAAGACGAAGCCACGCAAGCCAAACTGGTGCAACAGATTGTGAAAGAGCAACTTTCCGTTCGCCAAACCGAGACTTTGGTGAAGAAGACGCTTGAAGGAATGCGGCAGAAGAAGTCGAAGGTGAAGATCACCCTCGCCGACGATGTGCGCACCGCCCAAAACGCTATCTCAAAGCGACTTAACGCCAAGGTGAACATCAAGAAGGACATCTCCGGCAAAGGACAAATCCAAATCCCCTTTGCTTCTGATGAAGAACTGAAACGCCTGCTGGATTTGTTACAATAAATCGGGCTTTTGAGCGTTAAAGTTCCGCAATTTTTTACGAATATGAAATATACCAAACAGATTCTTATCGGCGCTATTCTGCTCTGTATGAGTCTGTTTGCTTATTCTCAGGACATCTCTTCCCCCAACACTTCGCGTGTGAAGAAACAAGACTCGCTGACGGTGGCCAAACACAGTCCCACAGCGGCCATTCTCTATTCCATCATTCCAGGAGGCGGTCAGATGTATAACCGCAAGTACTGGAAAGTGCCCATTATCTATGGTTTGCTGGATGTTTCGGGCTATTTTCTGACCAAATACGCCTCTGATATGTTCCTATACCGCAAGGAGTTCATCAACCGTCGCGACGGTCACACGGAGCTGTTGCTGCCCGCACTGGCCAAATATCCCGACGAGAACATCCTCTCCATGAAGCAAACGGCCCAACGCAATATGGAAATTGCCCTTGCCGCCACGCTCATCATCTACACCCTCAACTTCATCGACGCCATGGTGGACGCCCACCTCTACTATTTCGATGTCTCCGACGATCTCTCCTTCCAATGGAGCCCGATGGTGCTGCCCAACCCGATTAACACCTCGCCCTCCTACGGGGTGAGTTTAGTGCTGAGCTTCAAGTGATTTAAGACTTGAGATTTGAGACTTAAGACTTAAGACATAGACATAAACATAAACTTAAAACATAGACTTAAATTCTAAACCATAAACCTTAAACCTTAAACGAGTAAACATATAAACGTGTAAACTATGATAAGAAACACCCTCCAGATCATCCTATCCACCATAGTGCTGACTCTCCTCACCTCCGGCCTCATGGCGCAGAACTGCCATATCGAGGGGCGTGTAACGGTGCCTGAATTGCAAGGCAAGAACATCACCGTGTTGAACTTGAAATCGGGCAAGCCGTTGGCTTCCACCAAGATAGTCGACAGTACTTTTGCCTTGGATATTACAGTGGGCGAACCGTTCGTGGGTATGTTGAAGACGGATCCGCAGAACAACAATCCTCGCAGCTACTATTTCCTGCGCATTGTCGGCGAATCTGGCAATATCTATGCTGATTTGGTGACCGATTCTCTTTCTGGAAGTCCGTTGAACGACCGACTTGGTCAGTATTGGAGAAAATGCAGTTATGACATCAGCGTCATGAATGCGATCATCAGCCAAGTGAAGAATACGATTTCAATGCCTGAAAGTGAGAAGGATCGACTGAGACAGGATTATGACCAACGTTTTCAAAAGTTTGTTGAGTATCTTGTCAAAACGTATGAAGCCAACAAAAACAATGCCGTGGGGGCATTCGTGATGGAGGATCTGTTGGATTATTCCGAAATTGACTATGAGTCGGTGCTGGCGATGTTGGAAGGTGCTGCACCGGTAGTGACAACTTATCCGCAGTTGCGGGCTAAGCTGTCGGCCATGGAAAAGGTGAGTCACACGGCCCCTGGCAAGCAGTTTATCGATTTGGACTTGACCGACTACAAAACGGGCAAACCGATCAAGCTGAGCAAGGTGATCAAGGGCAAAGTTGCGCTTATCGACTTCTGGGCCTCCTGGTGCGGCCCTTGTCGCCGCGAAATCCCTAATCTGGCCAAGATTCAGGAGAAATATGGCAGCAACAAGGATTTCGTGTTGGTCAGCCTCAACGTTTGGGACAAGCCCGACGCGCAAGCGAAAGCCATCAAGGATATGAAGATGGTGTGGACGCAGCTGACGGATGCCACCCGCAACGCCACAGACACTTACGGCGTGGACGGCATTCCGCAGATCCTGCTTATCGGCAAAGACGGCAAGATTATTGCACGGAATTTGCGGGGCGAGGATATTGAGAAGGCGGTTAAGAAAGCCTTGGGGAAATAGTTGAGAGTTAAGAGTTAAGAGTTAAGAGTTTTCCTTGAGCCGCCCCGTTAGGGGCAAGAGCTTGGTAGAGCAAGAGTTTTGCGAAACAATAATTTATTAAACATTCGATGATAATTGTTTAGAGTGAAATGAAAGTCGCAATATTAGGATACGGAAAAATGGGCCATATCGTGGAGAAGGTGCTGCAGGAACGGCGGCACGAGATTGTGGCCGTGATAGACAATGCGGAGGATTGGCAACGGCTCGACAGCGAGTTCCGCAGTGCGGAGGTCGCTATAGACTTCTCCGAACCTTCCGCAGCGGTCCCGAATATGCTTCGTGCGTTCGAGGCGAAGGTCCCGATCGTGGTCGGCACCACCGGATGGTTCGACCGTTTGGACGAGATCAGCGCGAAATGTACGGCCGCTGAAGGCAAGTTGGTTTACAGCGCCAACTTCAGTATCGGGGTCAACATCTTCTTCAAAATCAACAAGATGTTAGCGCAGCTAATGAATGCCCAGGACCGTTACCAAGTGTCGATGGAAGAGACGCACCACATCCACAAGAAGGATGCCCCGAGCGGTACTGCCATCCATCTGGCACAGGATATCATCAAGGAGGTGGATGCCCTCAAAGAGTGGCAGCTTACCCCGTGCGATAACACCCGCGTGGTGCTACCCGTCACCGCTATCCGCGAAGGCGAAGTGCCTGGCACTCACAAGATTGTATGGTCTTCCCCCGAAGACACCATCGAGATCACACACACCGCCCACGGTCGCGAAGGCTTCGCCCGCGGCGCCGTCTTCGCCGCCGAATGGCTGTTGCTTCAATCCGCTGGCGTATACCCCTTTGAAAAATGTCTAATTGATAATTGATAATTGATAATTGATAATGGGTCAACGTAATGCCCAATGTTATTTGAATTTTATTCATTAAGCAGTCCCGAAGGGACAAGATTTTAATAACCCCATACAAGCGACGTAGGAGCGCAGTGTGGGGTTACCCTAAAACCAAAGAAAAATGTTAATATCCAAAACCGCCCTCATCATCATCCTCATCGTCTCCTTCATCGGCTGGCAAGTCGGTATGTGGGGCATTTTCAAGAAAGTCGGTCTGAAACCGTGGCTGTCGCTGATCCCGTTCTACAACATCTGGCTGTGGATCAAGGTGGTCATCGGCAAAAAATGGTGGTGGATGGTGCTTTTCCTCATCCCGTATCTCGGCATCTTCATGTTCTATTACATGGTGTGGGAAACCATCCGTCAGTTCAACAAGTACAGCTACGTGCCGCTGATTCTCGGCACGATGTTCTTCCCGTTCTATCTGCCGTATTTGGGCTTTTCGCCTAAGGAGCAGTACATTACGCCGGAGAACTTGGAGCGTCCGAAGAAGACATCCGCCCGCTCGTGGGGTGATGCGCTGATCTTCGCGGTGGCCGCCGCCTACATCATCCGCGCCTGCTGGTTCGAGCTCTACACCATCCCGACCTCCTCTATGGAAAGCTCGTTGATGATCGGCGACTTCCTCTCGGTGAGCAAGCTGGCATACGGGGTGCGTGCGCCGCAAACGCCTATCGCAGTGCCGTTTATTCACAACAAGCTGCCCAAAACTGAGATCAAATCCTACTCCGAAATCATCAAGCTGCCCTATATGCGTTCCAAGGCCCTCAATCCGGTGAAACGCAACGATGTGGTGGTCTTCAACTATCCAGATGGCGACACAGTGGTGGTGGAGCGTCAGGCCGAGAGCTACTACGCCATTGTGCGCGAGTATGAGGCGATCTTCAACCCCAACGCGACGGTGGCAGAGAGGAACAACCTCTTCCGTCACTATCCCCCCGAGTACATCCAGCAGCTGCGCATGAAGTACCCCGGTGTCTACAAGCCCGGCAAGGGTAGGGAAGTGGTTTGGCAGGAGTACAAGGTGATTGCACGTCCGGTGGACAAACGCGAGAACTATGTGAAACGCTGCATCGGTACGCCCGGTGACAATCTGCAGATCATCGACCGTCAAGTCTATATCAACGGTCAAGCGGTAACCAATCCCAAACGCATTCAATATGCCTGTTTGATTTCGCATCCTGCCGGTTTGCAGCTCTCCAAGAAGGATCGCAAGAACCTGGATCTCAACGAGGAAGACTTCCAGCAGGTCGATATCAACCGTTTTGTGGCCATGCTGAACAGCGAGCAGCAGAACAGCATCCGCAAGAAGGGCTATGAGGTGCAGATTTTGACGGAGGAGGACGGCGTTTACAGTCCCGACATCTTCCCGCACGACAGTAACTACAAGTGGAACAAGGACTTCTTCGGACCGCTCACCATCCCGCAGAAGGGGATGACGGTGGAGATTACGCCGGAGAACATTGTTCTGTACGACAAGATTATCCGCAACTACGAAGGTCACGACCTGCAGGTGAAAGACGGCAAGGTGCTGATCGACGGTCAGGTGGCCACGAGCTACACCTTCGCAATGGACTACTACTTCATGATGGGCGACAACCGCCACAACAGTGCCGACTCACGTTTCTGGGGCTTTGTCCCTGAAGACCACATCGTTGGCAAGGCCTCCATCGTATGGCTCTCCCTCGACAAGTTCAAGACCTTCAGCGATAAGGGCAAGGTGCGTTGGAAGAGGATGTTCAAGAAGATAAAGATGTAAGAAGGAAGAGGGAAGAAGTATGATAAAGGGCCGTTGCCGGGGAGGTGACGGCCTTTTTTGTGATATGAGACTTAAGACTTAGGACTTAGGATTTGCGGTTTACGATTGTAGAGATGCGACGGTGGATTGTAGAGACGGTGTGCACACCGTCTCGGAAAACATGCCGGAGGCATGAGACGCGCCGACAGGCGCAATTAACACCATACAAGCGGAGCGTAGTGTGGTGACAGACGGAGACGACCAGTCCCGGCATATCGGAGATATGCGACTGTCCAATGGCTCTGACAACCTTCCCTGTCTGTCACATCTCTTCGAGATGCCCGTAGTTGTGTGAGCATCGCCAACACCACTCTGCACCTGTCGGCTTGTGTGGTGTTAATTGCACTGCGTGCGTGTCGCCTCTCCGAGGCTTTAGGACTATATCTGCAAACCGTCAATTTCGTTTGCAAACGTATGTAGGGCTGCCGCACTGCTCTGTAGGGCTGTCGCACTGCTCTGTAGGGCTGTCGCAATGCGGCAGCCCTACAAATAAAAAAGAGACGGTGTGCATACCGTCTCTACCTTTGTGGGAACTACTAGATTCGAACTAGTGACCCTCTGCTTGTAAGGCAGATGCTCTAAACCAACTGAGCTAAGCTCCCTGTCAAAATGACGCTGCAAAAATACACTTTTTTTCGGTATTTCCTCGTGTTGGCGGTGATTTTTTTACTGCTTTGTGAATGAGCACGTTAGAAGATCACGCCCGCTGAAATGCCGATGTATTGGGGCTTTCTGCCAGACTTATTTCGGAAATAATTCTGGAATGAGTAGCGATAATCGGCACCCAAGGTGATGAATCCGAAACGGAAATCGAAACCGGCGGTGAGCAACGCCCACTGACTCTCGATGTTCGTTTTGTTGTAACCCAAAATGTTGTCGGAAACCTTTAACAACGGCTGGTAGATGACGCCCACAAACGGCAGGAAGGCGATTTTTTGGGTGATCGGCACCTCACCGACCGCCTTGATCGGAATCACCAAATAATGGGTCTGCACCATGTCGCTGATTTCGGAACCGTCGGGTTGGGTGACGTCGAAACGGCTTCTAAAGTATTGATACCCAATGCCGATTTCTCCAAACACATACTGCCCGCCTCTGAAATAGAACCCTATGTTAGGAGTTCTCAGTGTGGAAAGGTAGTCTACATCCGAATAGGCTCTCACCAACGGAATCTGGGTAGAGACTTTCAAGCCCAACTGATACCAGTTTTGTGCCTGCATGGAGAATGCGGCGAGGATTATTCCGATGATTATTAATGTTTTACGCATTTTTGAAATTAGTTAGCAGTTAGAAGTTAGTAGTTAGCAGTTATTGGTCGTTAGACGATTCCAATGTCTTTGCCAACTCTGTCTCTTTTGTGTTGAATTGGTTCATTGTCATTTGCATGCCCACGGTAACGAAGGATTTCACGGCACTGACGGCGCGTTTGATGCAGGGCTCTACCAGTTTCAGCTCCTCAGAGGAGAAGCGGCCTAACACGTAGTCCACCTGATAGCCTTGGGCATAGTCTTTGCCGATGCCGCATCGCATGCGCGGGATGTCGGTGCGCTCCAACGTCTCGATGATGTTGCCGATGCCGTTGTGGGTACCGGCGCCGCCTTTCGGTTTCATCTTGAAGATGCCCAACGGCAGGTCGATGTCGTCGTAAATCACCAGACAATGGTCCACGGAAACGTTCTCTTCCGCCAGCCAGTATTTCACCGCTTTACCGCTCAGGTTCATGTAGGTGGTGGGCATCAGGATCACCAACTCGCGGCCTTTGAAAGAGGCTCTCGCCACGTAGGCCAGACGGTCGCTCTTGAAGGTGGTCTTGAATTCAGCGGCTACCGCATTGGCCACTTCGAAGCCGTAGTTATGGCGCGTGCCTGCATATTGCTGCTCGGCATTGCCCAAACCCACAATCAGATAGCGTTTTTCATTCTCCATCCTCTGCCTCGCTTTCTTCGTCAGACATGTTCACAAAAAAGGAGAAATGCAGCTTTCCGTAACGACGGTGGTCGTAGAACTTGGGATGCTGCGAAAAGTCGTGCTTTCCGGAATGCTCCATCACTAACCAGCCGTCGGGGAGCAGCAGATTGTGCTCAAACACGTTGTCGATGATCTTCTCGATATCCGGCAAATCGTAGGGCGGATCAGCGAAGATGATATTGAACTGCTGACGACACGCGGCGGTATAGGCGAAAGCGTCCTGACGAATCACCGTCACCTGGTCGTTGTATTTCAGCAGGTCTACTGTCTTCTGGATAAACTTGGTACACAGGAGGTTTTCGTCCACAGCCACCACCGAAAGGGCGCCTCTGGAGGCAAACTCGTAGGTGATGTTGCCCGTGCCGGAAAAGAGGTCCAGCACCCGCACGTTGTCGAGATAGAAGTAGTTGTTCAGGATGTTGAAGAGGCTCTCTTTGCCCATGTCCATGGTAGGGCGCACCGGCAGGTTGGTGGGCGCCACGATGTGTCGGCCTCGGTTTTTTCCACTGATGATTCGCATATTCTAGAGAATGACGGGGTTCAGTTTGTAGGTTTTCAGCAATTGCGGCAGCTTTTTGTTCTCCTCCGCGAAGAAATGGAGATACAC
>JAGBPE010000221.1 GCA_017633495.1 Bacteroidales bacterium
GCTTGAAACCCACCACGCGACAGAGAAAGCGTGTTGGGTGTGCGTGAAACGAGGTCGCCCCACAGACGATGATACCTTCTGGTATCTCGACGCGGTGGAAGAAGCCCTCTGCTTTGGTTGGATCGACAGCCGCCAGAAGCCCATCGACGGGGTGCTGATGCAATGTCTCACGCCACGAAAGCGCAACAGTCCCTGGTCGGAGCTGAACAAGGAACGTGCGCGGCGCTTGGAGAAGCTGGGACGGATGACCGATGCCGGACGGCGGGTGCTGCCCCCGATGGGCGCCCGCAGCTTCCGCATCGACGAGGACGTGGAAGCGGCGCTGAAGGCCGCGCGGACGTGGACGAAGTTCAAGTCCTTCCCGCCCCTGTACCAGCGCATCCGCGCCTACAACGTGGCCTTCTACAAGAAGAGGGACACTCAGATGTACCAGCAAGCCCTCGCCCACCTCGTCGAAGAGACGAAAAAGGGAAAGATGTTCGGCGAATGGAACGATTACGGCCGGCTGTTGGACTACTAATTTTCAATTACGCAAACGAACAAAACGACAATAAAACAAGTTCAAGATATGAAATACTACATCGTTGACGCTTTCACCGACCAGCCCTTCGGCGGGAACCCCGCCGGGGTGGTGCTCCTCGACGGGAACAGCTTCCCAAGCGAGACGCTGATGCTGCAAATCGCCGCCGAACTGCGCTATTCGGAGACTGCCTTTGTGCGACGGGATTCCGAGAAGGAGTTCACCATCCGCTACTTCACCCCGATGGCCGAGGTGGAGCTGTGCGGCCACGCCACCATCGCCTCGTTTGCCCTGCTGCACCGGGAGCTTGGCATCACTGGCCGGTGCCTCTGTCACACCAAGGCGGGCGACATTTCTGTAGAGGCAGGACCGAGGGTGATGATGCAGATGACCGAGTCTAAAGTTCTGAAAAACATCGAGGACTCCGAGGAGGTCTATCGTGCGTTGGGAGTGAGCGACTACACCCCTACCCTGCCGGTGATGATTGTCTCGACTGGCTTGCCCGACTTCATGATTCAGGTTAAGGATGTTGAAACGCTCAACCATCTTGCTCTTGACATGAACGCCATCAGCGCAGTAACGGAAAAGCACAACGCCGTCAGCTTCCACGTCTTCGCTTTCGGCAACGACGGTTACACCGCCCACGTGCGCGATTTCGGGCCGCTGTACGGCATTCCCGAGGAGTCGGCCACCGGCACCGCAAACGCCTCCTTGACCCATTATCTCTTGCAGAACGGGGGTATTCCAGCAACTGGCGATTTCTCCTTCCTGCAAGGCGAGGCAATGGGGCGGCCGTCGGTGGTCGCCACGCGCGTCACCCCCGACGGTGCAATCTATGTCGGCGGCACCGCGGCGGTGGTGGCGGAGGGAAAATTGCAATTCCAATAGCTACGTCTGTAGGGAGTACACCTTACATACGCAGGAAAATCTGTCGTCTTTCACCCGCACCTTTCACAACCCGAACACTTTTCGGAAAAACTCCACCGTGTTGGCGATGACTTGTGAGCGGTGACGGGTGATGGTGTGGTTTTCGCCTTCTATGACCTTCAGGGTAGCATGGGGACCGTATGTCTGCAGGTAACGTTCGCTGCACCATAGTGGCACAATGTTGTCGCTGTCGCCGTGCTGCAGTAGCACAGGGCCGTGGTAGGCCGCGGAGGTGCCGTAGATGTCGAGCTGCTGCGTGCTGACAAGGTATTCGCGTCCCAGCTTGTAGAAGCCCCAGCAACGGATATATTCCGGCGGATCGTCGGGATTGAAAGTGGCGTTGAAAAAGCGCCCACCCTGACAAGCCTCCTTGATGACCGTACCCGGGGCAAGAAGCACCAGTCCAGCAACGTTTTTCCCTTCGGCGGAAAGTCTTCCGGCAGACATCGATGCAATGACGCCTCCCTGCGAATGTCCCAGCAGTCCTACGGTGCTCACGTAGGGCAACGAGCTGGCGTAATCCCATACTGCGTGTGCGTCGGCAATTTCCTTTTCAATCGTCATGTCCTGCTTGCGGCCATCGCTTTTGCCATGCCCGTCGAAATCGAATCGGATGGAGGCGATGCCCGCCTTGGCAAGTCCATTGGCCAGCTGCGGTATGGGAGTGAAGTCCTTGCTCGAGAAAATGCCGTGCATCAGTATCACCATCGGACAGCGGCCGGTTGTGGTGTCGAAACCTTCGGGCAATGTCACCTTATAGGCAATATTGCCTTCGGGACCATGAATAGGGGCTTTCTGTGTGCGACAAGCCGTCAACGACAGCAGTCCCAACATTATTAAAACAATGTAAATATCAAAATGTCTCATAATTAATAAACTCCTTATGATGCAAAATATTGTGTCAAAACACAAATAAAAAGCTTTTTTCACAGGAATATCCGAAAATGGCAGTAAAGCACAATTTTTCATATAGTCACTTTTACAAAAGTGAAAAATATTATTATTTCGCTTTTGAAAAAGTTAATCCGCAACCCAGGCGAAGGCTTGGGTTGCGGAATTTCGTCTGTATGTATGAGCAAAAATTATTATTTCTTCATCAACTGTGCTTTGATCAGTTTCGGCATGTCGCTGTAGTGCAGCCCGCCGACCATCGCCATCAATGTCCGCTGCATACAGGCGAAACAGGCCAGGAAAATGAAGGGACCGCACACATAGTCATACCACGCACCTATGTGATTGACAGCTAAGTACACGATGAGCGCAACGGCAATCACGGCCTGAATCTCTGCCGTCACCATGCCAGGGGTGTATAACTTCTTCAGCCGGAAAACACGGATTCCGAAGATGTGGATAAAGCCTTCAAAAAGCGAGAAGGTCGCCATCGCGACCACAAACATCGGAATGGCGTCACCAAAGAAGAACGGCACCACCGTCATTGTCAGAAGGAACACACCCGTTATCAGGCGGCTACCGCGTTTGGTTTCATCATCAATGTCGCGTTGCAGCATCTGCGTGATGAGATCCAGGAATCCCCCTGGGTAATGACCTTCTTCCCACTCATGCAAAATGTAAATGAAAGACAGCATGATGACAAACTTCTGGATAACAGTTAGTTCCGGCATACAAATCGCCACC
>JAGBPE010000222.1 GCA_017633495.1 Bacteroidales bacterium
CAAACTCAACGGCATCAAGTTAAGCATAGACAAGGTGCTTCGCATGGCCAAAACCGTGACGACTATACAAGTCCGACTGCCGCTCAACGGACAACTTCTCTCCAGAACAATGGTCATGAAACGTCACAAACCCATCGAAAAACTCTTTGACGAAAACTTTTGGGTGACGCAATGACGAAGTCAGGAAAAAGTTTTTTTCAACATACTGCAACCTTTTGTGTTTTTTGCATCCTATAAATAAAAAAAGTATTTTTGCAGTCGTTCAATAAACAATTATGTTATGAAAAATCCGTGTCGTGATAAACTTTTGAAGAGTGTGCTTTTGCTCTTGGGTATGTGGATATGTGTCTTCACATGTACGGGACAAGGAAGCTGCGACAATCCGCCTTCAAAACACCCTCCATTAGGTTTTCGAAAAGATACATGTGTCTTGGTTGTTGGCGACATCGACTACTTTTATAAAGGATACAAGAGAACGAAGAATCAAGAATGCTTAGACAAAGCGGATTCTCTAATTGAAGCCTATTGCGATTTCTGCAAAGAGCAACAACAACTAAGATATTTTATCGAATACAAGTTTGCAATATGTATGCTCAATCAACATTATGATGAAGGTATTCAATTCATTACCGAGCATCCGGCAAACGAATACGAGATTAATCAACGGGAACGAGAGTTTTATCTGACCACTTTGTTGAGTGCAAAATATCTGAAAGGCAATGATTTATTATCATACGATAGTGTCAATAAATCCTTACAGCAAAAATATGAAAGAGATATCAAGGCACAATCTGCATTAGCTAGTGACACGACCCTGCCTGTTAATAAGATGGCACAAAAGCACTATTCGGAGTTATATACCCCAGGGTTAGATGAATTGATCCAGCATTATTATATACTCAGGGCACGAACAGAAGATATCAATGCTGTGTTGGAGGAGTTAAATCAATGTGCGGAGCGTATTAAGGAGAATAAAGGTTCTGATAAGTTTTCTTATCATTTTTGTCACCATAGTTTAGAAGGCCTGATTCTCACCATTGAAGAGATGAGCCGAAAGCCGCATCACTTTGAATATGATTTGTAATTAGCTCTTCGCATGCGCTCCTTCATCGCTGATGTGGGGTTGATGATGCACAGTCTCTGTCAGCATCATTAGAGACGCAACAAAAATCAAATAAAATCACAAGATTTTGTGCGGATATTAAAAAATGTGTATTTTTGCAGCGGAGTCAGGAGTTGCTCCTGACTGACGATTCTGCGGATTCGTCGCCGGCGTTGGCTGATACATGATGTGTGTCAGCCTTACGTGTTTTTAAAGAATAGGTGAAAGCTGTTATCCCGATGGATCCATAGCTCTTCCACAAATATGCCGTTCTTTATACGTTCAGTCAACGATTTTCGCATTTGACGATCGGTTAGCCCGCAATCCTCAATAATAATTCTGTTCGATTGTTTGAACCCATGGTTGCACATGTTACGAAAGGATCTTTTAGGCTTCACCCCACAAAACCCTTCATGCTCATACCAAGTGCCATCCACTAATAAATCAGGACATTTGCCGTAATAAGGGGTGCCTTTCAACGTGCCGTATATCATGTCGTATGCAGGATTCTTGTACGTGACATTCAGTTTCGGAGTCATTATTACTGTCTTTCCTTGTTTGGCGAAAAACTCCGCGCAACATCGAATGCGGTAGAAATCCTCTGTAGTGCGGTCAATGCTATTATACACGGTTAACGAACCACCGTTTTCATACATGGCGAGTACCTCCGTAGAGAGGTCAATGGGATGGCGAGTGTTAATTATATCGTTTGTCATCACAGTTTTTAAACTGGCGGCAAAGATATAAAATTCCATAACATATTGATTATCAATATATTGTTAACTATTAATTGTAAAAATTGCTGTCATGTTTCAATTATTTACTAACATACTGCAACCTTTGGGATTTTTTGCATCCTATTGATATAATTTGTTGTATTTTTGCAGCGTTGTTTACCTGTTTTGATGCTTAACGGACTTCGCACCAAGATCGGCGGCAACGTGAAGAAGTAAAAAATAGAAGTCCCCTTTTGAGATGAAGAAAATAATTACCATTATTTGTTTTGTCTTGGCTGCATGTAATGTAGTAGGGCAACCATCCACGAGTGTATTTATTAAGTACGAAAAGGATTTGATATTGCGTCCTGTTGATTCTCGTGGATATATGTTTGCAGAATACAAAGTAGATGGTTCTATCGATCGATTTGAAATTGGTGATTCCGCAACTATTGAATTCATGGAGCGTCATTTCACCGCAATACTATCCGATACCACACATCAAGGCCGTTTTCCTAATGTCAAACAGCAAATCACCATTGTTCGACCAGATGGGACTTACGATATTCTTTTCTCAGATGGACAATCAGCTATGGAAATGAACGGCCGTTGCGTGACATTTGATGCTGAATTACAGGATTATATTAATAAATTGATTAAAAGACGAATGTCGCGAATGAAATAATGTAAGCAAAATGAATAAGATAATAGAAAAAGTGATAGTGGAAGTAAGCGCGGACGGGCTGTTTTCGGCCTATATGTCTTGCAAAAGATCCTGCCGGCTACAATGGTAATGAATGAGCGGAGCTTAATTCATAGTGAAGAATAATGTAACGATATGCCAAAGATATTGTTAGAGTGTGAATTAGAGGATATTCACGACAGAATAGAGGAACTGTCAAGCGTGGATTTGCAAAACAAACTGTGGTTAAATCGGAACAATGACACAGGGCGTATTTCTTCGTATGCAGAATTGATGTGTACTTTATATGACGATTGTTTTTTAGAACTCGTCTTAAGAAAAGCGATGGAGAAATATGGGTACTCCAGCGATGCTTTAAACGAATTATACCAATTAAACGCTTTGCTCAACGATTATGAAGAACCATATACTAATGGGGATGTCAATGACGAACTGGTAATCAAAGATTCAAATTGGCAAGTGATAGTCAAACAGGCGCAAACAGTTCTTGCGAATTGGAATCAGATTCAACCGATGTTATCGCAATTATGATATTAGATTGTCGAGATGATCGGTAGTTGCGTCTCTTCGAGACGCTGACAAGGAGGCGTATCCTTGTCACCCCACATTGCGCTGCGCTTATGTGGGGTTAATTGCACTTCGTGCGTTTTGTCCCTTCGGGACTGCTTTAGGAAGCTATTTAATATTACTACCCCGCCCTGCGGGCACCCCTTCTAAAATAGAAGGGGAATTGGGGTTGCCCGTTACATCCTCCTTAATACTTAATTCATAATTCCTAATTA
The DNA here is from genome assembly GCA_017633495.1 of Bacteroidales bacterium. GTDB lineage: Bacteria > Bacteroidota > Bacteroidia > Bacteroidales > WCHB1-69 > F23-D06. The sequence goes on from JAGBPE010000222.1 coordinate 3,304, forward strand.
TCCCTGCTTTTCCGTCAAATACTTCCAGTACCGCCTCGGCATGTCCTGAAGCTGTTTCCGGGGGTTCATGCGCTCGCGGATGCAAATGGCTTTGAAGTAGGTGCGCCACATATCCTGCAGGAGTTGGTCGTCGTCGCTCAGCACCTCCTCGTTCAGATGCCCGTTGGCGAGGTTGAATGTCACAGAAGACTCGTCGGCGAAGGTGATGCGCACCGGTGCGGAGGTTCCGTCGTAGTAGAACCCGTAGTGGCGTTTCGCGTCGTAGATAAGCCACGGTTGGTCGTTGAACCGGTCCGCGAAATGGTCGGTGATGAGTGGAAGGACGTTGTGATCGGGGGAGATGACGGCGAGATAGGTGCCGTCCTTGGCCTTTTGGAAACGGATGAACTGCTTCATGCGCTGTCCTTCGTGTAGCACCTTGCGGGCAATATTGGTCACGGCCAGCACATCGTTGTCAGCAAAGTTGCGCTCGATGCCTGGTGCTCCTTCAGTCTGCCGGAACACTTTGCAGATGTAGTGAAACAGTGGATTGTGGAGTTCTGGAAGCTCTGACAACCAGCTGACAGCCAACATCTTCACAGCATTCTTCGGAAGCCGCTTCTCCAACCCCTTCCATACGCGGCCCGCCTTTTCCTCATCGGTCGGGACTTGATACAACCGCTCGCAGAACAACGGCACAGGATCGCCCTCCGCCAACAGCATCTCGGGCTGTTCGTGCAGGGCGAAAGCCTCGAACACGGCGGTGAGGAGGCCGTTGAGGGTGTTGTCGAAGGAGTATATCGTCATAATCAGGTCGCAAAAATACAAAAAAAGAAGGATTACGTCTTTCCCTCTTGACAAGTCCTGTTTTTTGTTGTATATTTGCATTTTGAAACTTTGAAAACGATGAATCAGGAAATACAACATTATCACTCAGATGACGCAGGGATCACATTGGATGTACGCGTGGAAAACGACACTGTCTGGTTGACGCAGTCGCAAATCGGCATACTGTTTGGTGTTCAAAAATCCGCTATTTCCAAGCATTTGAAAAACATTTTCAATTCTGGAGAATTGTGCCAGGAATCAGTTGTTTCCATTTTGGAAACAACTGCCAATGATGGGAAAACATACGATGTGCGCTACTATAATCTTGATGCCGTGTTATCTATAGGTTATCGTGTGAACTCACGCCAGGCCACTCAATTCCGTATTTGGGCTAATTCAGTGTTGAAGGATTATCTGTTACGGGGAGCGGTTGTAAGCCGGCGTTTTGAGCAAGTGGAGCAACGACTTCTGCAAAACGAAATGGGTCTTCAGGCCATAAACCAAAAAGTGCAATCATTAGTGCAAACTGCATTACCTCCAAAACAGGGCGTCTTCTTCAACGGACAGATATTCGATGCGTACCAGTTTGTGTCGGAGTTGATTCGCAGTGCGAAAACCTCCATTGTGCTGGTGGACAACTATGCCGATGACAGTGTGCTGACGCAACTGACCAAGCGTGCTGATGGCGTTTCTGCCACTGTCTGCGTAAGTCACCTCGCAGAAGCGTTCCGATTGGATATTGAACGGCACAACCGCCAGTACCCGCCTGTAGATGTGCGCGAGGTCCCCTCTGTTCACGACCGTTTCCTGTTGCTTGACGGCACACGTCTCTATACGTTCGGTGCCTCGTTCAAAGACTTGGGCAAGAAACTGTTCTGTTTCTCCTTAATGGAGAGCGAGGCGGTGGTTGCGGCGGTGAAGGGGATGGTGGAATCTCCTACGGATTTCACGGAATGACGCAACAATAGACACAATTCGCTTTTTCCTATTCTATGGTGTGCATAACAGCATTATGCGGTTCTGCTCGTATGCGATTTGTTTCGTTACTACTTATTTTCTTTTGTCAAAAATTTCGGGCGCAAATATACAACATTTTCTTATTGTTGTCTGCTTCTTTCCAAAAACTCTGCCGGGGTCATCACAGGGATGTCCAAGTCGGAGAATCCTCTCTTGTCACGGGTCAATATCACGTCTGGATGATACGATAAGGCGGAATAATACTGCACCGTGTCTTCAAAATCCTTGCCATGATGCCGAATAGCATCAACGACGATTCTTTTGTCAACCGGAGTTATGTCAAAAGTGTCGCACAACCATTTGATTTTATCCTCCATCACATCTTTCGAATATGCTTTCCGTAAAACATACGCACTGTTCACAAGTGTCAAGACGGACACGGACAACGAGACCATCTTTTTATGCATCAACTCCAAAATACTGGCGGCATCTTGATAAAACGGATGTCTCTCACCAAGAAAATCAACGATTACATTGGTATCTAAAAACAATCTCATTTTGCCCATTCCTCCCACATGATGTCTAATTCTTTCTCGATGTCAAAACCTTCAGGAAGAGGTCCGCAACTCATAGCCAGTATTTCCGGTGAAGGTTTGAAATCAGCTCCGATTTTGGGGAACACTAAATCTTTTGCCTTCTTACTCTCCTTTTTCTCCGTGTTTTCAACCAGTTTGTCTGCAAGCCAATGCCTGTCTTCGGATGACAAAGACAAACCGCGCAAATAGTTCCACAAATTGCTCATAGCAGCGGATGCTTGGTATGTTGATGTTTTACCCATAATTTTGTTCGTTTTTTCAACCCGCAAAGATACAACTTTTTCTATATGCCCGCCACCTTGCATTGGTCAGGTTTCAAGTTTCAGGTTTCAAGTTTCAAAATCAAAAGAGAGTTGGGATTCGGCGGCGGCGAGTTTTTGTTCCGTTTTGGAGACGAGCAGCGGGCGGAGCCGTTCGGGGCTCAGTTCGTTAATGCCGAGGACGGATTGCCCGAACATAGTGGAGAGTTCGTGGCAGGTGATGAAGTACTTTGCCTTCTTCATCACCACGCCCATCTTCTTGAGGTCGTAGGAGGTGAGGCGGCTGTAGCAGCGGGAGTTCACGATGAGCCACGCCGACTTGGCACCGAGTCCTGGTACGCGGAGCAGCATCTCATAATCCGCCGTGTTGATATCGACCGGAAAGGCTTCGGGGTGGCGCAGCGCCCATGCCAGCTTCGGGTCGATTTCCAAATCGAGGTTGGGATGGGTGTCGTCCACGATTTCCTCTACCTTGAAGTGATAGAATCGCAACAGCCAGTCGGCTTGGTAGAGACGGTTCTCACGGACGAGCGGCGGCTGCTTGAGCACGGGCAACCGCGAATCGTAGGTGTTAACGCTCACATAGCCAGAGTAATAGACGCGCCGCATGGAGGGCTGGCGGTAGAGCATCGATGACATGGAGAGGATGTCGCGGTCGCTGTCTTGGGTCGCCCCGACAATCATCTGCGTGGATTGTCCGGCGGGCACAAACCTTGGCGCGTGACGCATCCTTTGCCGGTCCTCCTTGTTCTCGAGCACGCCTTGCTGGATGAGCTGCATCGGCTGGAATACGCTGCGGTGGTCCTTTTCGGGCGCCAAAAGCTTCAGCGACTCCTCCTTGGGGATTTCGATGTTCACGCTCATACGGTCGGCGTAGCGTCCCGCCTCGTTGAGCAGTTCTTGCGAAGCTCCCGGGATCGCTTTCAGGTGGATATAGCCGTTGAACCGGTGCACTAACCGCAGGTCGCGCACAATCGCGGTGAGCCGTTCCATCGTGTAGTCGGGATTGCGCACCACCCCGCTCGACAGGAACAGCCCCTCGATGTAGTTCCGGCGGTAGAATTCCATCGTGATCGTCTCGATTTCCGACACGGAGAGGGTGGCCCGTTTGACATCATTGGAGCGGCGGTTGACACAGTAGGCGCAGTCGAACATGCAGTGGTTGGTCAGCATGATTTTCAGCAGGGAGATGCAACGCCCGTCGTCGGCGAAGGAGTGGCAGATGCCCACGCCGCCCACGGTGTTGCCCACCATGCCCTTCTTGCCACTGCGCACGGTGCCCGACGACGAGCACGACACATCGTACTTCGCCGCCTCCGTTAGGATGCGCAATTTCTCCAATGTCCTCTCCGTCAACATACGCTGGATGGGATTCTATATTTTCCTGTTTGTCAATAATTTGGCTATTGGCCGTTAGCTATTGGCTGCTGGCTTAAAACATTGGCAAATGTAAACAAAATACGAATAGAAGCCCTTCTGAACATATTGGAAATTTGTGTATCTTTGCAAATTTCTGAAAATAGCGATATTAGATATGCAAGAATCTAAATTACAGTCAATTGAACAGGCCATTGAAGATTTAAAGGCTGGAAAATTTGTCATCTTGGTGGATGACGAGGAACGCGAAAACGAGGGCGATTTCATTATCGCCGCCCAACATATTGACGCCGACAAGGTGAATTTCATGCTTTCCCGCGGTCGTGGGGTGCTCTGCGTGCCCATGACCTCCGAACGCTGCCGTGAACTCGACCTCGAAATGCAGGTTTCCAACAATACCTCCATTCACGAAACTCCTTTCACCGTGACCGTTGACCTTTTGGGACACGGCTGCACCACGGGCGTTTCCATGCACGATCGCGCAGCATCCATCAATGCGCTGGCTGACAAGTCAATGAAGGCTACCGATTTCGGTCGCCCGGGACATGTGAACCCGTTGCGCGCACGTGATGGTGGTGTGCTGGTTCGCGCCGGTCACACTGAAGGCACTGTCGATCTGCTGAAGCTGGCAGGTTTAGAGCCGGTGGGTGCTCTCATCGAAATCATCAATCCCGACGGCACAATGGCACGTCTGCCCGAACTGCTGCAAGTGGCTGAACAATACGGCATTACCATCACCAGTATCGAGAAACTGATTGCCTATCGTTTGGAGAAGGAGTGCCTCATCCGCAGAGAACAGGAGGTGAACCTTCCCACGCAATGGGGTGATTTCAAGCTCATTGCCTACACGCAGCTCAACAACGGTGCCACCCACCTCGCACTCAAGAAGGGCGAGTGGGAGAAGGACGAACCCGTGATGGTGCGCGTGCACTCCTCTTGCGCCACCGGCGACATCTTCGGTTCCTGCAAATGCGACTGCGGCGAGCAGCTGCATCGTGCCATGGAGATGGTCGATAAGGAGGGCAAAGGTTTGGTGCTCTACATGAGTCAGGAAGGTCGTGGCATCGGTCTCATCAACAAGCTGAGAGCCTACCACTTACAGGAACTCGGTCGCGACACCGTGGAGGCCAACCTCGAACTCGGTTTCAAGGCCGACGAACGCGACTACGGCGTGGGTGCGCAGATTCTCCGCGACCTCAACGCTACCAACGTCCGCCTCATTACCAACAATCCAGCCAAACGTGTCGGACTCTCCGCCCACGGCATTACCATTTCCGAAACCCTGCCGATTATCATCAAACCGAATAAGATTAACGAAAAATATCTCAAGACCAAACAGGCGAAAATGGGACATACGCTGGGGCTTTAGTAGAGACGCGATTAATCGCGTCTCTACATGATCCTAACCTTCTAACCTTCTAACCTTTTAACCCTCTAACCCTCAAGAATGAAGAACATCCGAAATTTCTGCATCATCGCACATATCGACCACGGTAAGAGCACGTTAGCCGACCGTTTGTTGCAATATACAAAGACTGTCAGCGACCGCGACTTTCAAAACCAAGTACTCGACGACATGGATCTGGAGCGTGAGCGCGGCATCACCATCAAGAGCCACGCCATCCAGATGGATTACCTCTACAAGGGCGAAAAATATGTCCTCAACCTGATAGACACTCCCGGTCACGTGGACTTCTCCTACGAGGTTTCCCGCTCCATCGCCGCATGCGAGGGCGCGCTGTTGCTCGTGGACGCCACCCAAGGCGTTCAGGCGCAGACCATTTCGAACCTCTACCAGGCCATCGACAACGATTTGGAGATTATCCCGGTCATCAACAAGATGGACATGCCCGCGGCGATGCCCGAAGAGGTGAAAGACCAGATTGTGGATCTGATTGGCTGTGATGCCGATGACATCATCGAAGCGAGCGGCAAGACGGGTCAAGGGGTGGAGCAGATTTTGGAAGCTATCATCGAGCGCATTCCCGCGCCGAAAGGCGATCCCGACGCCCCGTTGCAAGCTCTCATCTTCGACTCCATCTTCAACTCTTTCCGCGGTATTATCGCCTACTTCCGTATCTTCAACGGCACCATCCGCACGCACGATATGGTGAAGTTCTTCGCTACCAAGCACGAGTACGATGCTGACGAAATCGGTATTCTCAAGATGGACCGTGTGCCCAAGGATGTGCTGTCCGCAGGCGACGTGGGCTATCTGATTACCGGAATCAAGACCTCCACGGAGGTGAAGGTCGGCGATACCATTACGCACGTGGATAACCCTTGCGAAACCGCTATCGAAGGTTTCCAAGAGGTAAAACCGATGCTGTTCGCCGGTATTTACCCCACCGAAGCCGACCAATACGAGGAGTTGCGTGCTTCTTTGGAGAAGCTGCAGCTTAACGATGCTTCTCTGACGTTCGTTCCTGAATCTTCATTAGCATTGGGATTCGGCTTCCGTTGCGGCTTCCTCGGTCTGCTGCACATGGAGATCATCCAAGAGCGTTTGGACCGCGAATTCGACCAAGACGTGATTGCCACGGTGCCGAATGTTTCCTATAAAGTATTGACAACCAAGAAACAGTGGTTGGACGTTTATAACCCATCGGGAATGCCTGCGCCGAACGAAATCGACCATGTGGAAGAGCCGTACATCCGCGCTCAGATCATCACCAAGGACGATTACATCGGACCGGTCATCAAGCTCTGTATCGACAAGCGCGGCACGCTGATCAACCAAATGTACGTGGCCGCTAACCGTGTAGAGTTGACTTTCGATCTGCCGTTAGGCGAAATCGTTTTCGATTTCTACGACAAGCTCAAGAGCATTTCCAAAGGTTATGCCTCCTTCGATTACCATATTACCGATTACAAGCCCGCACAGCTTGTGAAGCTCGACATCTTGCTCAACGGCGAATCCGTGGATGCTTTGTCGGCACTGATTCACGTAGACAACGCTTACGCATTCGGTCGTCGTATCTGTGAGAAACTCAAGGAGTTGATTCCTCGTCAGCAGTTCGACATCGCCATCCAGGCCGCTATCGGCTCCAAGATCATCGCCCGCGAGACCGTCAAGCAGGTGCGTAAGGATGTGACTGCCAAGTGTTACGGCGGTGATATCACCCGTAAGCGCAAGCTGTTGGAGAAGCAGAAGAAGGGTAAGAAGCGTATGCGCCAAGTCGGCAACGTAGAAGTGCCGCAATCGGCGTTCCTTGCGGTGCTGAAGCTCGATTAAGACGAGTGTTTCCTACGAAATTAAAAAAGTAAGTAGAGATTTACGGGTACTAAGTGCTGATCTTCCTCCACAGCGTCGCAGCTGACGGAGAAGATACGCAAGTTCTTCCCGAAGCGGCTGATTTTGCCTTTCTCGGAAAGGTGGTCGGTCCAGAAGGTGTTGTTTTCCTCGTTGAATATCACAAAATTCAGTAATGTGGAAGAGGCGACCGCTTCATTCACAAAAGGATATAATCTGTTTTGGGTTAATGTTCCTGTGGCTTTGAGGCTGTTGAGATAGTGGGTCAGAGCCTCTTTGGAGTCGGCAAACACCAGCGCATTGTCCGCCTCTACAAACCAGGTTGCGGAGTCGGGGGCAAGCGCTTTCAGCAGGGGCACAAGGGGCTGCGGGGTTTGGAAATAGCCATCGGGATGGGCGGCGCGGACAGAATCAGCCTTAGCAGCGTCCTTGTAGAAGATTTCCAAAGCGTTTTTTTCGCTATTCGGCAAAAGAATGGCGTAATGGTATTTGGTGGAATCGCCGTGCATCGTGAAATAACCGATTTCAGAAAGGGCGAGGTCTCTGATTGTCTGCTTGTCGTCAAAAAGCCGCTTCAACTTGAAATCGCGAGCGTTTCGTATTTCCAGATGAGTGTAACAGTCGACGCTCGCAGGATAGCGGTCTACGATCTCCATCTCACCGCTTTTTTTCTTGATTTTCAACTCAAAGTCCTCGTTGTCAGTATTTTCAAGGAGCGTATAACCGGAAAGGTGCATCTCATTGCCGGAGAATCGCAGCTGGAGTGCCGTCCAGCCGGCGTTTTCCAGACATTTGGAAAGTTGGTTGGACATACTCTCGTTCAGATACGAGGAGAGGTGCGCGGTGTACTTTTTCGGGTTGATAATGAGCCAGTTCTGTTTGCGGTTTTTCTCCGAAAGGTCATACATCGCCTTGAACTGCTTGTCAGACAGCAGGTTCTTGGGGTGTGCATGTTGCACGATCGCGCGTTTGAGCAGCTCCACGTCTGTGGAGAAGGAGATGATATGGTTCAGATAGACGAATTTGACACTTTTGAAATTGGTGCCGTAGGTGTAAATGCGATTGTTTTCAAAGGAAGTGTAGTTGTTTGGGTCGATACTGAGCGCCCGCAACAGTCGTCTGAAAGCGGATTTGTCGGCATGCATGTTGAACAGCAGCTTGAGCGCTTCGTTCTCGTAGTGCCCGGAGACGGTGAGGTCGTATTCACCGGCAGGCAGTTTGCCGCGCATGGTCTCGAACGCAGGCATGGCATCCATCACGAAAAGTTCGTCCAGATAAGGAATCAGCTGGGCGGAACTGTTCACGAATGCATCGTTGTCGTTCAAGGTGAAGATGAACGAAGCATCAGTCGGGATGGCCTCGATCAACTCCGATTTCGATTGCCTGAAAAGGGTGTAATAAAAGAAGATCCCGACTCCGGCAAAGATGACGGCGAAGATGGTGATCCAGATAATCCAGGTTCGATTGTCGCGCGCGTAGTTTTTCATTTTTGTAAAGGGTTAATGGTTAATGGGAATGTAGAGACGCGATTCATCGCGTCTCTACAGAATCGAAATTATTCGTTATCGGATTTTTCGGGAGCGGCTTCCTCTGTTGCCGGCTCTTCCAAATCAATCAGATTATGGTCAACCAAGATGTTATACCAAAGGTAAACCTTCTTCATGTTGGAAACATAGACTCTGTCACGGTCGTATTCGGGAAGAATTTCGGCGAAATAGGCCTTGATGGCGTTGTTATCTTTCGGAATCTCAATCTTTTTGCCGTCCTCTTTCTTGTAGATATTCTGGAAAACGGTCTGCAACGGAATCTCGTCCGTTTCGGTGAAGATGGCGATGTTGTCCAAAGCGGCTACACCGTCGTTGGAGAAGGCGGGGAAGCGCTTGCCGTCATCGAGACCTTCCACGATGAAGCTATTGGGAGTTTTGGAAAGGAATTTGTAAAGTCCGTTCTTACCAGTGATTGATAAAATTTTGCTTAAATCCATTGTTTCTTTCTTTTTGTTGTTGTTTTATTCGTAATACGTTAATTTTCTTTGTTTGATGTAAACGATATAGTTGTCAATGGCGCAAACCTCTGTCTGCCAGTTTTTGTGGATGTCGTAGTCGAAGAAGTAATGAGTCTCCTTCACGTGGTGAAGTTTGTCTTCGTAGATGACCTTGCGAACGCGACCGTCCTGCGCATATTGCGTATAGGTGTACTCAATCATTTGATTGCCAGCCTTGTATACGCATCTGTTAACTTCGTCACCGTAGTTGTCGTACTCGATCTTCGCCGTTTTGAAGACTTTGCCGTCGGGTTCGTACTCGGTAATCTCCGTCACCAAGCCGTTTTCGTCATATTGGTAGGTGGTCTTGGTGACATATTGCATGTTGTCTTGCGAGGTGGAGATGATGTTGCCGACGCCGTCCGTTTTATGAGCAAAGGACATGACGAGAGTGTCGTTCTGGTAGATTTTCTCGCTTTCGATAAAGTGATTACGGTCGTAGGTGTAAACGCCCTTGGTATCGCCGCGGAGTCTGTCCTGTTCGTCCCATTCCGTCATCTGCCCTCGGTCGTTGTAGCGGTATTTCCGTACATAGAGGGTGTCTTCTCCGATGCTAGTAAAGTCGATCAGATGGCTGTCGTAGCTGTAGTGGTGCACAAAACGACGGTCGCCATCGCCACGGCCTGCAGTCAGCTCCTTCAGCCGCGCGGTGTCCTTCAACGGCATAGAATCCGGCTGCACGTAATAGGTCGCCGTCTCCAAGTTCATCACCTTCCCAAAGATATGGTTCCTTTGCAGGTGGTTTTTCTCAATATCCGGGGTGATGACGATAGGGGCGGGCTTCTTCTTGCAGCCGCCAGTCACTATCGCCACGACAGTGAGAACAAAGAAAATATATCGCTTTATCATCTATTTGGATTAGTTAGTAGTTAGCAGTGAGAAGTTAACTACTAACTGCTAACTGCTAACTATTCAAACATTCCTTCTACCAACTTGTCGTCCGCAATGTTCGGCAGGGTGACGTGCAACTCCGGACATGCCTCCATCGCGCGTTTGATGGCGAAGAGGGCGCCGTCGTTGCGGGCCCATGCACGACGCGAAATACCGTTGTTCACGTCCCAGAAGAGCATCGAGCGCAGACGTCTGTCGCTGTCGTCGCTGCCGTCCAACACCATGCCGAAGCCGCCGTTGATGACTTCGCCCCAGCCGACGCCGCCGCCGTTGTGGATGCTCACCCACGTGGCGCCGCGGAAACCGTCGCCGATGACGTTCTGCACGGCCATATCGGCACAGAAGCTACTGCCGTCGTAGATGTTGGAGGTCTCACGGAACGGGGAGTCCGTACCGGAAACGTCGTGGTGGTCACGACCCAACACGACCGGAGCTGACAATCTGCCGTCGCGCACCGCCTTGTTGAACTCGGCGGCGATCTTCGTACGACCCTCACAGTCAGCGTATAAGATACGGGCTTGCGAACCCACGACGAGGTGGTTCTCGTTAGCGCCCTTGATCCAGGTGATGTTGTCGCGCATCTGCTGGGAAATCTCAGCGGGTGCGTGGTCACTGATCTCCTTCAGCACGTCCATGGCGATGTGGTCGGTGACATCGAGATCCTCGGGCTTGCCGGAAGTGCAGACCCAACGGAACGGACCGAAACCGTAGTCGAAGCACATCGGTCCCATAATGTCTTGAACGTATGAGGGATAGCGGAAGCTGCCGTCCTCCTTGAGGATGTCGGCACCGGCGCGTGAGGATTGCAACAGGAAGGCGTTGCCGTAGTCGAAGAAGTACATGCCCTTGGCCGTCAGCTTGTTGATGGCGGCCACTTGGCGGCGCAAACTGGCCTCCACAGCGGCTTTGAACTTCTCGGGATAGTCGGCCATCATCTGCTTGGACTCCTCGAAGGAGAGGCCTACAGGATAGTAGCCGCCTGCCCACGGGTTGTGCAGGGAGGTCTGGTCGCTGCCGAGGTCGACTTGGATGTCGTGTTCAGCGCAATATTCCCACAAATCCACGATATTGCCTTGGTAAGCGAAGGATTTCGCGATTTTCTGAGCGCGAGCTTCGTTCACCTTCACGAAGAGTTCGTCGAGATTTTCGTGTACCTCATCGACCCAACCCTGCGCGTAGCGTTTCTGCGTAGCGGCGGGGTTGATTTCTGCGGTGATGGAGACCACACCGGCGATATTGCCGGCCTTCGGTTGTGCGCCTGACATGCCGCCCAAACCGGCAGTCACGAAGAGCTTGCCCCCGATTTCGCCGCCGATCTTACGGCTGGCGTTCAGCACCGTGATGGTGGTGCCGTGTACGATACCTTGCGGTCCGATGTACATGTAGGAACCGGCGGTCATCTGTCCGTACTGGCTGACACCCAGTGCGTTCATGCGCTCCCAGTCGTCAGGTTTGGAGTAGTTGGGGATCACCATGCCGTTGGTCACTACCACGCGAGGAGCGTCCTTATGTGACGGGAAGAGCCCCAGCGGGTGACCGGAGTACATCACGAGGGTCTGCTCGTCGGTCATCTCAGATAAGTATTTCATAACCAGGCGGTACTGTGCCCAGTTTTGGAAGACAGCGCCGTTGCCGCCGTAGGTGATCAGCTCGTGCGGGTGCTGTGCCACAGCGGGGTCGAGGTTATTCTGGATCATCAGCATGATAGCCGCAGCCTGCTGACACTTAGCGGGATAAGCCTCAATGGGACGGGCATACATCTCGTAGGTCGGACGGTAGCGGTACATGTAGATACGGCCGTAGTCGTGCAGCTCCTTCACGAATTCGGGAGCCAAAGCGGCGTGCTGCGAGGCCGGGAAATAACGGAGCGCGTTGCGCAGGGCCAGTTGTTTCTCCTTCTTGGTGAGGATGTCCTTGCGTTTCGGCGCGTGGTTGACAGTGGGATCGTAGGGCTGTGCGGCGGGAATTTCAGCCGGAATGCCCGCTCTTAAATCTGCTTGAAACTCTTGTAAAGTCATACTATTTCTATTTTAACGAAATCTTTTTTAAGAAGCGGCAAAGGTACACAAAATTCTCAAATATCAAGCTAACGAATGCAGTTTTTTAAAACACGTAGAGACGGTGTGCATACCGTCTCTACAATGTAGGGCAAATGTTTATTCGCCTCTATGGTGACTAACAATGTATGTCGTAGCCGAATACGGAACCCGGTACAATCTCTTCGGGCTCTTTGCCGAAGCGCAACACGATCATATTGCGCGTGCCCTTGAGGGTGATGCGCTCGTTCTCGATCCAGAGAGCGGTGCCTTCTCGCAATCCGACAACAGTCTTCTCCTTGTTCACAGCAAGATATTCGTTCAGGCGCACCTGACGGGTTTCACCGCCGTGACGGATGCTGTCGTTGATGGCCTCCGGATAGGGGTCGATGTAGTGCGGGTTGATCTGGAACGGTACCAGGTCGAGGCAGTCGAAGCTCTCGGGCATCACGATGGGCATGTCGTTGGTGGTGCAGAGCGTTGGGCAGGCCACGTTGGAACCCGCGCTCCATCCCATGTAGGGCGTGCCCTCCATCACCTTGCGGCGGATGGGTTTGATGAGCTTGTTGCGGTGCAGCTCGGCCACCAGGTGGAAGGTGTTGCCGCCGCCCACCATGATGAACTTCGCGTTGTTGACCGCCGCCACGGGATCGCTGACCTCGTGTACGGAGACCACCTTCTTGCCGAGTTTCTCG
>JAGBPE010000223.1 GCA_017633495.1 Bacteroidales bacterium
CAAGCGGGTTATCACACCCGGAAAGCTCTCTTTCAGCGTGAAGGCTAACGTGTCGAAAATCTGGGGACACCGTCCGTCGTACTATTTCTTGGAAGGCGATTCGGTCAGTAAATCGGTGTCGGGCGGCAGTCCGCTGCTTACCTCTGCGCAAACCGACTGGCGTATCATCCGGAAGTACGGTTTCTGGGATGCCGGTGTGAAGCTCTCTTACCGTCAGAACAACATTTACCACGAATTCTACGTAAACACCCCCGATGGGTGGGATTATTCCCATCAGTTTAGTAACGACCTGCTGCACAGAGAGTATGTGCCCGCCGCCTACGTGCAGTTCACTTCTAAACAGGGGAAACCCTTTACCTGGAGCGCGGGTTTGCGTGCTGAGTACAGCCACACGCACCTGCATAGCGAAAAAGAGGTGCTGGACGAATCCACACAACATTTCTTCCTCGGACCTTCGCTCTCCCTTAAGTACGCTTTTTCGGAGAAACAGTCGCTCTCGTTCGCCTATTCGCGGCGCATCACCCGTCCCACCTATCCGCAGCTCAACCCCTACATGAGCATGATTGACCCGCACAACTTCGAGCAGGGCAACATGCACCTCAAGCCCGAAACGGCCGACAATGCCGATTTGCTCTATCAGTACAAGTCGAAAAAATGGCGCATATCCACCGGGCTGTATGCCAACTATATCCACAACTACATCACCCAAGTGGCGCGTTTCGAGGGGGATGTGCTGCTGATGACCTACATCAACGCCACCTCGCAGACCAAGGCGGGATTGGACGTGAACCTCACCGTGGATCCGTGGAAGTGGATGTCGGCGATGGTGGGCACCAACACCTACTACCTCCGTTCGGTTGGCAACATCGATGACTGGGACATCTCGAACAGCGGATGGGTCAACAACAGCAACGTGCAGCTCAGCTTCAAGCCCATCAAGGGGATGAACATCTCGCTGCAGTATTTCCTGAACACGCCGCAATACTACCCGCAGTTTACCACGCTCTTTTCGCACTACATGAACATCGGCATCAGCCAGAAGTTCCTGAAGGGCGCGCTCACGGTCTCCGCGCAGCTCACCGACGTCTTCAACACCCGCAAGTGGGAGGTCTTCTCAGACAACCAATACTACCGTTTGGAGAACATGCTCCAGAACAAGAGCCGGATGTTCTGGTTAGGAATCAGTTACAACTTCAACGCCTACAAGAAGTCCGGCGCCTCCAAACCTGCGAACGACGACCGCAGCATTATTCGGACGGGAGTGTAGGAGACAATTCATCACTCTGCGCTTCGCTTGTATAGTGTTAATGGCACTATTCCAAGGAATTGATGTCATTCATCACCAAACCGGCAAGCATGAAGCCGAAGATGGCCGTGATATGTGCCGAGGTGCCATTGATTTGGGCTTTCGATGAGCACCATTCGTGATTGACGAGGTTAGGATTGCCGGCAGCGATGGTGGCCTTTGGACACATGCAGGCACTTGTGCCACAGGTGGTTGCGGTGCCTTTGTTAGGCAGCACCTCGGGCGAGAACACGCAGAGGAACTTTTTCTTCGGATAGGTTTTCGCTTTTCTGAGACGCCTGCGTATGAGGCTGGCCAAAGGACAACCATACACCTTCCAAAACTCAGCCACCTGAATCTTGCTCGGATCCATTTTGAGTGCCGCACCCATGGCAGAGAACAGTTTGCCCGGACATTCCGTGGCGTGCAGGATAAGGTGAATCTTGTCCTTGAGGCTGTCGATGGCGTCAATAATGTAGTCGTAAGTCTCGAGTTGGAACGAATCAGCGTTCTCGGCGGAATAAATCTCTTGCACAGCGTTGATTTCGGCTTTGGGATTAATCTCCAAAAGACGCTCCTTCAGCACCTCCACCTTGACCCGTCCCACCGTCTTGGTGGTGGCTTGCAGCTGCCGGTTAACATTGGTGATGCACACGCAGTCGCTATCGACGATGGTAAGATGGCTGATGCCGCTTCGCACCAGACTTTCGGCACACCAACTGCCCACACCACCCACGCCGAAGATGATGACGCGTTTACTCATGACACGCTCTATTGTCTCCTCGCCCACAAGCAGGTTGAAACGGTTGAATATGGGGTTTTGTACACTCATAATGTGATAGAAATTCGAGGCGGCAAAAATAGTGATTTTAGTCGAATTATAAAACCCAAAAGAAACACTGTTTTTTGTACTTTTGCGGCTATGAACACCGAAGAAACTCGAATATTGGAATTTGATGCGGTGATCCTGCAAAACGAAGGCAATGATAATCAACCGATAATATAATATGATACTGCTTACTGGTGCTTCGGGCCTGCTGGGCCATAACGTATTGATCACTTTGCTCCAGCGCGGCGAACAGGTGATTGCACCGCTGCGCGACGCCTCTCGCCTGCAGCTGCCCGCTTCGTTGGCCGACAGTCCCAATCTGCACATCATCCCCATGGAAGGCATACGATTTTCGCTGCCGGAATACGCCATTCATCATTCCCATATCTCCGCCATCATCAATTGTGCCGGCGCCACCGACATGTCGCTACCGTCTATCGACGACTATCTGCCGACGAATAAAGAGCTGGTGGAACACCTTGTCATGCTTATGCGCGACCATGACATCCCCACGTTGGTACATGTCAGCACGGCGAATACCATAGGTTTTGGCAGCGTTGACAACCCTGCCACCGAGGCAGCCCCCTTCCAGGAACCTTTCACAGCTTCACTTTATGCCCGTAGCAAACGAGATGCCGAGCAAATGCTCGACCGGGTGGCGCACGACGGTAGTGGACGCCGTATAGTGGTCGTTAATCCGGGTTTCATGGTGGGAGCTTACGACACCAAGCCTTCGAGCGGTAAACTGCTGCTGGCAGGCTATAAGCGTCGCTGGATGGCGATACCGAAGGGAGGAAAGAGTTTTGTGCACGTGAGGGATGCCGCCGAAGCGGTAGTCAACGCGGTAACGATGGGCTTCAACGGTGAGCGCTACCTACTGACGGGGGAGTCGATGACACTCAAGGCGTTCTATGAGTTGCAGGCGGAGGTGTGCGGCTACAAGCAGCGGGTGCTGGAGCTTCCTGACATACTGGTTCTGGCGGCCGGCAGAGCGGGGGATATCCTGCAGAGGATGAAGATACGTACTCAGCTGTGTACGCGTAATGTGCGACAGCTTCAGGTGTATGTATATTATGACAACGGCAAGGCTCGTCGCCAGCTGGCCATGCCTCAAACGCCCATCGCCGATGCCATCAAGGATTTCTTTGAATGGTATAATAAACGGTGATTATCGCGTGACGACGATCTTTCGGGTCGGGTAATTGCCCACTTTGACAAGATATACGCCGGTGGCCAGGCCCTTGTTGCCCACACGACGGCCTTCTATATTGAAGATGCTTACCGCGCACTCTTCACAGCCTTCCACAACGATAGTGCCGTTCACATTCTTGATGGTGATCTCCTCCATCGCAAATTCATTGACTCCGGTAGAATCGTTTCCGTTGCCGCTAACATAGCAATTTCCCTCAAAATGGGCGATGCCGTCGGTGATGCTGTTGCCTGTGGAAAGCGTTGGAGTGGTGGGGGAAGAGATGACCAGTTTGCTGGAATTACTGCCTCCGGGGCCTCCGGGACCACCACCGCCAGGACCGCCGCCGGTGCTGATGGTCGGGGTGTAGAAAGCCACCGCATTGTCGCCGTAGGTCACTGTGTACCAGGTGTTGCTGCTGACAGAGGATTGCTGGATCTTGGGTTGGTTGTAGGCCGCACCGTTTTCGATGCCTCCCACCGCGATGATAACGCCGCCGTTGACATACACTTTCTTTCCCTCCTCGCTGTTGGCGTCGATGGCCACTTCGGGCGTGCGGGCGCCAATGGCATACACAAGGCCGCCGTTGAGGTAAAGGTTGCCGTTGGCATCCATGCCGTCGTTGTTGGTGGAACGTGAATAGATATAACCGTCGGAGATAATCATGTCTTGTGCCGAGTTGATGCCGTCGTCGTAGGCATTGATATAGATTTCGCCACTCTCAATGTTGAGATAGTTCTTGCTCTCGATGCCCTCGGCGTTGGTGCCGCTGGTGGTCACCTTGATGTTGCCGCCGCTGATAACGATGCCGCCGCTGTAAGTATAGCTGTTGCCGTTCTGCGTCTTCACACCGGCCTTGATGCCCTTGGGTGACGAGTAGTAGTCGCTGCTCACGTTGTCGGTGTTGCCGGTGTAGTTGGTGTTCTCGGTGATACCGTTGTTGTAGTAAAGGCCTCCGCTGGTAGTGACAGTGATGTCGCCGTCGGTGATGGTGAGCACGCTGTCGCACTTCATCCCCTTGCCGCCCGAACCGGTGGAGGAGAGGTTCATCGTACCGCCTTCGACATAGATGTTGCCGTCTGCACTGAGGCCGCAGGCTGCCTTCGTCTCCAGATCGTCTTCATCCCACATGCCTTTGCCGCTGGTGACTACCGTGATGTCGCCACCGCTGATTTTCATATCTCCAGCGCTCTTGATGCCCTTGGCGGCAATGGCGGTGCAGGTGATGTTGAGGGTGCCTCCTTCAATATAGATGTTGCCGGAGTCTTCATCCTCATGATCCGTGATCTCGCCTGTTGACGTGTCACCGTCCAGATCGCACTGGATACCGTCGTCACCCGTGCCGTTGATGGTAATGCTGCCGCTCTCCATCAGGAAAAACTGGTTGCAGGAGATACCGTCGCCCACCGCGGATGTTATATTGAGGGTGGCGTTCTTTAGCGTGATATACTCGCCAGCCTTGATGCCGTGTTTCACGTTGCCCACGATGTTGAGCGTGCCTTGCTGGGCAAACTCGGCATGGCCTTTGATGTAGAGGCAGCCCTTTTGTGTACCGCTGGCGGCGTCGACAAGGCTGTTGGTGGTACCGGTGACCACCTTTACCTTGATGCGCTTGCCATTTTGGACATGCACGGCCGCACCGCTATAGACGGGCGTGGCGTTGGTCAGCGTGAGGCCGTTGAGCTCGATGGTGGCCTTGTAGGAACCCGACATATAGAACTCGCCGTCAGTGGAGGTGCCGCTGAGGTTGTAGGTGATTTCGGTGGCCAGATTGCTGCTCTGCGCGATGCTGACGTGCGCCCCGTTCTGGGTGATGGTGAGGTACTGGCTGGCGATGCTGTCAGCGGTGACAGTAGCCGAAGTGCCGCTGTAAACCACGCTGACACTTTGCGCCTGTGCGGTTACTGCAGCCAGCAACAATGCGACGAGAAGGATGCTGATTTTCTTCATAATATGGATGATTTTATTGTTATTTGTTCTATCTCTCCGTATTTTTTTGATGTCCATTGTGTCAATCCAATGGATTTCGACTGCAAAATAAGCATTTAAAACGCGTTCTGTACATGACATATCGGTGGTTTTGTTTGGCAAAAATTCCGATTATAAAATTTTTGTTAGAAAAAATCCGTATTTTTGCACCATGAAAAAGCAACAATCATATACCCATCCTATCACTCTTTACAATCAGAGAATCAAAGAGGAAGGCATCGTTGTGTTCGATGATGTGAGAGGTTTGCCCGCCGGCAAAGAGCCTTTCGTTTCGCCCGATTATGTCATTTGTATCGGACATAGAGGACGTATCAATCTCATGTACGATGACTATGCCGACTTTTCCGAGCAACATACCGTGGGTGTCATTTTTCCCAACCACGCCCTGACGACGGTGAGCAAGACCGACGACTACCTTGCCACGCTGGTTATTGTTGAGGCCTCGGTGCTCAGCGACCCTATGCTGCAAATCATCAAGCAACTGCGCTACCGCTACGAGCCACATCCTTGCGTGAAACTTGACAGGCATGAATACAAGATGATTATGAATGTCGTGGAAGGTATGCGCGAGATTGTGCGCCTCGAAATATCTGATCGCAGAATGCTGATGCTACGATTGCTGGAATTTTTTCTGCGGCTGCTCAGCCAGTATCGGACACGCAAACTGAATGAAACCAATATCGACAAACGGGTCAGCGCCCAGTTCCATGCCGACCTCGCCAAGCATTTCCGTCAGCATCGCGATGTGGGATTCTACGCAGCGAAAGCCTGCCTTTCTGCCAAGCATTTCAGCACCGTCATCAAGCAGGAAACTGGGCACACTGCCACCCACTGGATACATTCTCGGATTGTGGCGGAGGCCAAGATGCTCCTGCATGTACGGCGCGACCTCACCGTGCAAGCCATTGCCGACATGCTGGGCTTCGACGAGCAAGCCACCTTCAGCCGCTACTTCCACCGCGAGACGGGCATGTCGCCCACTGAGTTCCGTGAGACGAATTAACATTTCTATTGGCACGTTGACTCTCACCGTGGGTGTCTATTTTTTTTTGCAGTGACCATCCCCAGACAACACGGACGACTTTTTTTTGTACTTTTGCCGCCGGATTCGGGTTCTCGCCGATTAATAGGGAATCCTGTGTAAATCAGGAGCTATGCCCGTAGCTGTGAGTTCCTAAAAATGCTTCCGACATGAAAGTCACTGATATTTTTATCGGGAAGACGTCGGAAGTGGAACAAGCCAGAAGACCTGCCCGTTTCCGTATTCGCAGCTTTCGGGAACAAAAGCTTGGGAATTGTCAGTGAGCGTCTATGCGCTCGCTATTCTCATTTTGTTTTCTGCTGCTGTTTTTTTTTATAATCAACAAATCGAAAAACGATGAAGAAACAGTATCAGGCAGTTACCGCGGCGGAAGCCGTCAAAGTCATCAAGTCAGGAGACCATGTGCACATCAGTTCTGTCTCCAACGTACCACAATGTTTAGTGAAAGCCCTGTGCGACAGAGGTCGCGCCGGCGAGTTGAAGAACGTCTATATCCATCATTTGCATACGGAGGGAGCGGCGCCATACGTGAATCCCGAATTCGAGGGGATTTTCCAGCACAATGCCTTCTTTGTGGGCGCCAACGTGCGCGAAAGCGTGCAAAAGGGACTCGCCGACTACATTCCCGTCTTCCTGGGCGAAACCTCGAAACTCTATCGCGAGCGCTACATTAAGTGCAACGTGGCGATGATTCAGGTGAGTCCACCCGACAAGTTCGGCTACGTGTCGCTGGGTTCCTCCGTGGACGCCACTCTCGCTGCTATGGAGTGCGCCGAATTCACCATCGCCGTCATCAACCGCCATGTGCCGCGCTCCCTCGGTGACGCGCAAATCCATATCAGCCGCATCAATTATGTGGTGGAAGATGACACGCCTCTGCTCACCGTAGAGGCGCCCGTGCCCACCGAAGTGGAGAAAACCATAGGGCGCTACTGTGCCGAACTCATCGAGGATGGTGCCTGCTTGCAGATGGGCATCGGCTCCATCCCCAACGCCATCCTGTCGTGTCTCGGCAACCACAAAGACATCGGCATCCATACCGAAATGTTCTCCGACGGGATACTGCCTCTGGTGAAAAAGGGCGTCATCAACGGCAGCCGCAAAAGACTGGACAGCGGCAAAATCGTCTCCACATTCGTGATGGGCTCTCAGAAAATCTACAATTTCATTGACAGTAATCCGCAAGTGTTGATGAAAGATGTGGAATACACAAACGACCCCTTCATCATTGCACAACAGCCGAGAATGACCTCCATCAATTCGGCTATCCAGGTGGACTTGTCGGGACAGGTGTGCGCCGATTCGTTAGGCGACAAAATCTATTCCGGCGTGGGCGGGCAGATTGACTTCGTGTATGGCGCCTCCCGTGCCAAAGGCGGCAAGGCCATCATCGCGATGCCCTCCACCACCCGCAGGGGCATTAACAAGATAGTACCGGCACTGGATTTAGGCTCCGGGGCTGTCACCACGCGCAACCACATCCACTGGTTTGTGACAGAATACGGAGCGGTGAACCTCTATGGAAGATCTTTGCAGGAACGAGCCAAGCTAATCATTTCCATCGCCCATCCCCAGTTCCAAGAGGAGTTGGAGAAGGCAGCGTTCCAGCGGTTCGGCCCGCACTATCATTACGTTTGTAAAAACAATGTTTTCTAATCCAAAAAATAACAAATATGACAGAATTCAGCATCTGGGAAGTCCTCTTCCTGCTTTGTTTCGCGGTCAGCTGGCCCGTGTCCATCGCCAAATCGCTGAGAACCAAGGTGGTGATTGGCAAAAGTCCGCTCTTTATGTCCCTGATTATCTTGGGCTACATCTTCGGAATCATCCATAAATCCCAGTACAGCAACGACGTCGTTATCTGGCTGTATGTCTTCAATGCCGCTTTAGTGTCTATCGACCTGTTTCTCTATTGCTTGTATATTGGACGGAACCGTCGTGAATTGATGAATCAAAAAACTGATAATAAATAGCTATGTTACAACAGATTAACTTTATCGAGATTTTCAGCTCGTTTATCGTGATGTTCGCCATCATCGATATTTTGGGTTCTATCCCGATCTTTATGAGCATCCGGGAGAAGAATCAAGACATCAAGGCGGTGCAGGCCTGCCTCACGGCTTTGGGACTCTTCCTGGTCTTCTTCTTCGCGGGCGATGCGCTCTTCCGGCTCTTCGGCATCAACGAGGCCTCATTCGCAGTGGCGGGTTCGTTGGTGTTGTTCATCCTCGCGGTGGAGATGGTTTTGGGGCGCGACATCATCAAAAACGAGCCTAATAGCGGCGGAGCAAGCATTGTGCCGGTGGCGTTCCCCCTCATTGCCGGTCCCGGTGCCATCACGGCTCTGCTCTCCCTCCGCGCCGACTACGCCGTGGTCAACATTTTGATCGGGCTGCTGCTGAACATCATCCTCGACTACATCGTCATCCGCTATCTAGACAAAATCGAGAATCTGCTGGGCAAGAACCTCATCTTCATTATCCGTAAATTTTTCGGGGTCATCCTTCTCGCCATGGCCATTAACATGTTCGTCAACAATATCTTGGTGATCATTCATCAAGGTGTCTGAAATGTAGTTTTTTTATATTTTTGCCGCCAAATTTTTACGTTATGAAAAGAATATTGATCCTTACCATTATTTCATTGTTCGTGTTGGCGAGTTGCCATCAAAAGTCAACTGAAACTGTTTTTTGCACCGTAAAAGGCACCGTCAAGGGCTTAAAAGATGGCACAAAACTTGAATTGCAGGACGAGTTCCATCATTTTGAAATTGTAGGGAAGGGGGTGGTGAAGAACGGGACCTTCGAGATTCACCCGAACGTTTCGGCACCCACCCATGTGTATCTCTATACGAAAGACAATGAACAGTTGAAAGACTTTATTCTGGAGCCAGGAACCATTCTCGTGGAGGTGGATGCCAACGATGAAGATGATTACAGCACCGGGGCCACGGGTACCCCTTCCAACGACCTCGACCACAGGCATTGGGAACTTTATGACCGTGGAGACAAAGCGGCAGCCAATGCCCTGATGGATTCGATTCTAAATGCCGAGCAAACCGGAGCGTTGGCTCTGGATTATGCCCACAACTGGTGCGACTCTACGGCACAGGCACTGGGAACCTTAGACCGTTTGTCGCCCGAACTGGCAAAGTTGGACTTTGTCACCGAATTCAGGGACGATCTGACGCGCCGCTTGAAGACCGAAGCTGGGGGGAAATACATCGACATGGAATATCCCGATGTGAATGGCAAGTCCATCCGTTTGAGCTCAGTGGTGAATAACCCGAGCAACCATTACGTTCTTGTCGATTTCTGGGCCACTTGGTGTGGTGGATGCGTAAAAAGCGTACCTCAAGTTGTGGAAATCTACGCTAAATATCACCAAAAAGGTCTTGAGATCTATGGTGTTTCCATGGATCCTAAAGGCCGTTTTGATATTTGGAAAACTTTTCTTGCAAAAAACAAGATGACATGGATCAATGTGTGCGATTTCAACGGAGGAGGAAAAGAGAACAGCAAGGCCTGGTATGATTACGCCCTTCCCGGCATCCCAACAACATTGTTGATCGATTGTCAGACGGGGAAGATCATCGTCCGTGGCAATCTTGACGCCATAGAGGCGAAACTTGCCGAGTTGCTGCCATAGTGAGACTCTGTCATTTTGCATTGTGTAGAATAGAAAATGTTTAACTGTAATTTCTTAAAAACCAGATATTTTATGCAAGATAATAACACTGCCGACCGTTCCCGAAAAATCATTCGCACCAGCGTCATTGGCATTGTGGCCAATGTGCTGCTGGCGGCGTTCAAAGCCGCGGTGGGACTGTTAGCCAGCTCTGTAGCCATCGTGATGGACGCGGTGAACAACCTCAGTGATGCACTGTCGAGTGTGATCACCATCGTGGGAACAAAGCTCTCCGCGCTACCCGCCGACCGCAAACACCCCTTCGGACATGGCCGTATCGAGTATTTCAGCGCCATCATTATCGCTGTCATTGTCCTCTCGGCAGGTATCACCTCGCTGATTGAGTCGGTGAAGAAGATTTTCGAACCGACGACCCCGGAATACACCACCGTGACGCTCGTGGTCATCATCGTGGCCATCGTGGTGAAACTGCTGCTGGGCCGTTTCGTGAAGAAGCAAGGCGAAAAGCTGAAGAGCGACGCTCTGATAGCTTCTGGCTCCGACGCCCTTTTCGACGCCATCATCACACTCTCAACACTCGTCTCCGCTGGCATCATGCTGTTGTGGAATGTCTCGATTGACGGCTACCTCGGCGCACTGATCTCGTTGGTCATCATCAAGGCCGGTGTTGAAATGCTGGCATCGCCCGTCAACGAGCTGTTAGGCGCACGGGTATCGGAAGAGCTGGTACACGATATCAAGCAAGAAGTGATGGAATTCGAAGGCGTGCACGGTGTTTACGACATCATCCTGCACAATTACGGTCCCGAAGTGATGATTGGCTCGCTGCACATCAGCGTTGATGACACGATGGATGCATACCAGCTTCACGGACTCTCACGTCGCATCTCCGGGAAGATGTACATGCTACATGGCATCATCATGACCGTGGGCGTGTATGCCGTTGCCACTGGCAACAACAAGCGCACGGAACTGCAAAACACGGTCTTGAAGGCGCTCAGCCAGCATCAGGAGATCGTTCAGATACATGCATTCTACTATTTCGAGAAGGAGAACCTCGTTACGGTGGATGTCGTTCCCGACTATGCGGTCCACGACGAGAAGGCCTTCTGCCACCAGCTCATCACCGAGCTGAAAGCTCTCCTGCCTGACGTGGAGGTGAGCGTGGTGATCGACCACAATTACAGTGAATAGCGGGGCCTAACTCGTAAATGTGCGATAATCTATAAGAAATAACCTCTGCCATTTCCAAAAATATTGTGTATTTTTGCCGCTTCTAAAGCGAATATTCTCGAATCATTTATGTTAAGCAGGAAATGGATTGGCGATTTGGTGGAGCCAAGGAAAGAGGGCACTCTCTTCCGGGCTTACGATTATCTGATGATTGTGGCTATCATCGTCGGTACGGTGCCACTGCTTTACCGCGAGCAGATAAGGCTGTTTTGGTATTTTGACATCATCTCCGGCGCCATCTATCTGGTGGATTATATCCTTCGCTGGATTACCTGCGACCTTCGCTCCGACAAACCCAAATGGAAGGCCTTCCTCCTCTATCCGTTTACTCCGATGGCCATTCTGGACCTTCTATCCATCTTGCCCACCTTCAATTTGCTGGCACCAGCCTACAAACTGACCAAGGCGATGCGCCTGCTCAAGATCCTTCGCTTTACCAGGATAGTCTATTACATTGGCCCGCTGGATATATTCGTTTCGGTGATAAAGAAGCAGTGGAAACTGCTGATGGCTGTCATGTTGGTGGCCTTTTTCGTCATCCTTATCACCGCCATTGTCATCTTCCAGTCGGAACATGAAATAGACCCCGTGACAGGGGAGTACGTCTTCAAGAGTTTTTATGATGCCTTCTATTGGGCTGCGATCACGCTGACTACGGTGGGCTACGGTGATCTGTATCCCGTATCGAATCTGGGCAAAACCCTCAGCATCATCTCTTCGCTCTTTGGGATTGCCACCATCGCCTTGCCATCAAGTATCATCACCGCCGGCTATATGCAGGAGTTGAACCGCCGCGTGAAGGCAAAAAACGGGGATCAGGAGAAACATTTTGGAAATGATGAACATTCAAGCATGCAGCAACAGTATGCAGATTACAAGATAACGAAGAAATAACAGCAAATATGAAAGAAATTTACATCAATGTCGAGAACGAAAGCGATATTTATAGCACTTTTGGCGGTCCAGGTGATTTAAACAGTGAGTTTGTGGACTATGTGATCGGCAAACTGAAAGAATCCGAGAAACTCGATCCGTTGCAGCTCATCTTTCAGTCGCGCGAGCCTCTGGACGAGCAGCGCGTGCGCGACTCTATCAGCATGTGGGTCAAAAACGAAAAGCATGAGCTTAAACGCGAGGATCACACTTCCAAACTCCGCCAAATGTGGATGTTGGCTATCGGTGTGGTTTTCGTGGCTCTCAGCATCGCAGTGGAACTGATAGTTAGCGAGTTTTCGTTTACCATCCTCTCTACCATCGGCGCTTTTGCCTTATGGGAGGCCGCCAATCTGTGGATTGTGGAAACCCCGCAACTGCGCATCCGCAGACTCTTTGTGAAGCACATGAACGAAAACTATACTGTCATTTTCAAAACGATGAATGAGGAAGAGTGATTTTTGAAACTTCTGCTATGAAATACAAGCCAACTGCCGTTCTGCTCGTATTCATGATGCTGGTGAGCCTCTGTCAAGCCCAAGAAGAGTTGCCCGATTTTCCCGCCGACCGTCCCGGGAACACTTGGTTTGCCGAAGTGCTTCCGCATCACAAAGTGTCATGGGAAAACGGTTTCGGCTTTGAATCATCACCCGACGGATCGCGCACCATCACGCTGACCAGCACGATTGTCCGCTATGGTATTTTCCGGAATGTGGAACTGCGCATCGGAACGGATTTCTTGCTGTACAATGACGGGCCGGGTTCGAAATACAACTTCGGCATTGCGCCGCTTACCATCGGGACAAAAATCAGAGTGTATGAGAGTCAGAACTGGCTCCCGTCCGTCGGATTCTTGGCCGAGATCCAATTGCCGCATGTCGGCTCGAAGGAGTTGGTTCCGCCGCATCTTGCCCCTTCAATGTACCTCATATTCGACCATGAGATAACCGATTGGTTCTCATTGGCTTACAATGCCGGTGCGGTCTGGGACGGCGAAACGGCCACCCCGCAAGCGTACTTGTCGTTGGCGCTCTGGTTCAACATTACGGACAATGTGGGGGCTTTTGTCGAGACCTACAACTACCTCCATCCCGACGGAAACCAGTACATGACCGACTTCGGCTTCACGTGGATGCCTTCACGGCGCGTTCAGCTCGATGTCAGTTGCGATTTTGATTTGCTGAACTTCGGCAAGTATTACGCCGTTGGTGGCGGGGTGGCTTGGATGATTAACTAAAGACAAATTATGGCAATGAATAAAGATAACATACAGAACGAAAAAAGCGCCCGGACGGTGCACTCCACCGAACTGGTGCGCACCAGCCAGAGCTGGGATGGTGTGGAGTTGCCCGACTACCTGCAGGGCCGCCCCGAAATAGTGGCTGTGAAGTACGAGATCCCCGCCGGGCAGCGGCTGGGCTGGCACCATCACCCCGTGATGAATCACGGCATACTGGTGCAAGGAGAGCTGACCATTGTCAGCCTGGACGGTACGGAGAAGGTTGTGCATGAGGGTGAGGCCGTTGTGGAGATGGTGAACACCATCCACCATGGCGAGAACCGGGGTGCCAAACCCGTTCTCCTCTACATGTTCTACCTCACACAGGAGGGTGTGCCCCTCTCTGTGCAGCACCCGGAAATTCCTTTGGATTAACATAAAAAAAAATACAAGAATGAAAAAGATCATGCAATGGGTGCTCGCCGCCACCCTTATCTGCGGCGCAATCCTCTTCGCAGGATGCGATAAGGACAACGTTTCGAACCTCGATGAGAAGATTATCGGCAGGTGGATGTCACTTGACGTCGATGGCCAGTCTGTGCTGACTGACGAAAAGTCCGTCTATGATTTTGTTTCCTCGACCAAAGCCTACGTGAGCTTGCCTGCCAAATTATCTCAGGGCGAGGACCCCGATTGGTACCTCCCGGTCGGAATAGATGTCGTCATTAAAGGCAAAAAGATGACGCTCACGTATAATCTTAACGAGAATACCAAAGTGGTTGAGGTGTTCAAAGTTACAGCCATTGATGACAGCATGTTCACGGCAAACCACAAAATAACCGTAACGGAAAACGGCGAGGAGGTGCTCTCCAACGAAGGCGACATCCGCTTTGTCAAGGTCACCGACTACCACATGCAGGACATTCTCGGCACTTGGGAATGTAAGGGAATCACGGGTAGTCAGACCCACAACGACGACAACGCCCGATTGGAGTTTCATTCCGACGGAAGCTACAAATACTACCGTAAAGATAATGCTGGCGAGTGGAATCTCGTGACAAACCGCGAGATTGACGAATTCTTCATTGCAGGAACCCTCTTGGTCACCCGTTGGAAAGAGGTTGGTGGTCCGCTGGAGTATGAAAGCTGGGAAATTGAGAACATTGACGGCGACCAGATGAACTGGTCGGCGCTTTGCCAACTTCCCGACGGTCTCCGCTATCGCCAAGGCGTGAAATGGCAGAAGGTGGAGTAGGAGGAGGAATTCTCCGTTAGATCAACGCATCGGTATCCTCTTTTTCCACGTCTGGGATAAGCCGTTTCACCGGCTTGAAGTCGTAGAAGAAGCGGCTGGCGATGACGCGTATGACGGTGTAGCTGGGGATAGCGATGAGCATACCCACTGCACCGCCGATGTGTCCGGCGATGAGCAGCACGACGAAGATCTCCAGCGGGTTGGCCTTGATGCTCGTGGAATAGATGAGCGGCTGGTAGATGAAAGCGTCCACCATCTGGGTGGCCAGCATGATGCCGAGGACAATCAGGGCGAACAGCCAGATGTTCACGTTCAGTCCGACGCCGGCGCCGTATTTCAGGATGACGCAGAGCAACACTCCAAGAACCTCGCCAATCAGCGGACCCACGTAAGGGATGATGTTCAGCAGACCAGAAATGAAAGCGATGCCGAGGGCGTAGTCGAAACCGATACGGGCAATCAGCCAGAGTCCCAGCCAGTTGAGCAGTACCACACCGAGAACTTCGATAATCAATCCCACAAAATAGCGGGAGAGCAGGTGTTCGATGTCAAGAATGGTCTTCATTACCCTGTCTTCGATACTGTCGGGAACCATTGCACCCACAATCCGACCAAAAAGCGTGTCGTCTTTAATGAAGAAGAAGGAGATGAAGACGACAGCGAAGATTCCGACGGCGATGCCCGCCACAGCGGAAGCCACGGAACCCAAAATGCCGGAAATGTTCGTCAAATCAATCACATCGGTCACTTGCTGAATCAGCAGCTGTGCACCATCGAAATCTTCGCCCACCCACGGAATCACTTGGATGATCCAACCGTTAGCTTCGTCGATGATGTTGTAACCGCCTGTCGACTCTTGCGATTTCATAAAAGAGGCCTCCCCGATGATGCTGGTGACCACGGGAATCACTTGCCAGACAAGCAGAAGCAATATGGCAAAGATGAAGACAAGGGTGATGACAGCCAATGCTGGATCAGGCAGCGATTTCCCCTTGAATTTGATTTTCCGTAGCAAACGAACCAGGGGCTGACCTATCAGCGAAACCACGAAGGCTATGAGAATGTAGGCAAGCACGTTGCTGAAATAGAAGCAAGTCACTGCGGCAATGGCGATGGCACCGATAATAATAATGTATCGGGCAAGACGGTCGATACTGCGTTCGTTTTCCATATTGGGATAATGTTAATTTTGTTGAAAACAATGAAAGTGCAAAAGTACAAAAAACATTTTTTGCGAACAGAATAATTGTTTTTGTACTTTTGCACTTTACTCACTAAAAAAAAAGTTATGGAAAAAAGTACAAAAATTTGGCTCGTTATTTCGGGCGTGCTCCTTGTGGCACTGGGCATTATGTGCATTGCAAACCCTGAAGCAACCTTGTTTGCAACTGCTTGGCTGATAGGTTGTTTTACACTTGTTTCTGGTATCTCCAGATTGGTGTTCACATTCAGAACCGAGCGTTTTATGCCCAACAGCGGTACTCGCATGTTGTCTGCAATCTTGCAGATTCTCATCGGTATTATCTTCCTTTGCAACAACATCTTCGTTGCCATTTCCATTCCGATCGTCTGTGCTATGTGGGTGATTTTTGAGGGTGTCATCATCTTTATCCAAAGCTTCGACTTCAAGAAGGTCGGTTTCAGCAGCTGGTGGCTCCTGATGCTTCTCGGCATTGGAATCGCAGCACTCGGTATTTTTGGAATGTATAATTTGGAAGCCACGGGCTACATCGTAGCAATTCTGATCGGTGTCAGCATCATCGGAATCGGTCTTGCTTACCTGATCGCTTACTTTGGCATTCACAAATTCGACAAGGAAGTGGCCAGAATCGGCAAAGAATTTAAAGATATGATGCAGCAGCCTATTCCTGAACAAAAACCTGAACAAGAATAAAGATTTACTCTTTTGATACGAACCGCAGCTCTCGGGCTGCGGTTTTTTTTGTATCTTTGCCGCTTGAATCCTCTATTTGAAGTAAAAATATCGATGTACAAAGCAATCATTTTCGATCTCGACGGAACATTATACGACAAATCCGGGCTGGCAAGGCGGTTGGTGTTGAGTCAGCTGCGGAAGGGCGGCTTGGGAATGCTCAAACAGGAACGGAGCATTCGTAAAGAACTGCGCGGTTGCCACTTCGAAAGCGAAGAGGCCTTCTATGAAGCCTTTTTCGCCCGATTTTCTCGTCCTGAATTGGCCCGGAGATGGTATTTTGAGACCTATATGCCCGACATGGTGCGTCTTTTGCGACGACACTATCGAACGGCTCCGTGGGTGGAGACCGTCATCGCGGAATGGCGTACGCATGGCCGGAAGGTGGTGGTCTTCTCCGACTATGGCTGTGTGCGGGAGAAATTGCAGGCCATCGGATTCAACCTCGATTGGGGGGATGCGCTTTTCGAAGCACCGGCGTTGGGTGGACTGAAACCCTGCAAGGAGTCGTTTGAGAAGATATGTCGGGAGATAGACGTGCAACCGTCAGAATGCCTGATGGTTGGCGACCGACAAGATACCGATGGCGACGGCGCAAGAAGCGTCGGGATGGCCTTCGAGTATGTTGCGAAAGCCGGTAAACCCAATTTGAAACCCTATTTAGAAAAATAACCGATGATGAAACAGAAGTCGCAGTTAATCCAGAAAGACCCTTATCTGAAGCCGTTTCGCGATGCTCTGCAGAAGCGGATGGAGCGTGCCGCGCTGCGTGAGTTGCAGCTCACCGACGGCAAAGCGCCGCTCTCCGATTTGGCCAACGGACACCTCTACTACGGTCTGCACAAAACGGACACGGGCTGGGTCTTCCGCGAGAAGGCTCCCAATGCCAATGCCATCTACCTTTTCGGCGACTTCTCCGACTGGAAAATCGAGCCCC
>JAGBPE010000224.1 GCA_017633495.1 Bacteroidales bacterium
CTTCGCTTATGTGGGGTTAATTGCACTTGTGTCTCTTTAGGCTTTTTTTCGGCCCCACATTGCGCTCCTTCGTCGCTTATGTGGGGTAAATTGCACTTGTGTCTCTTTAGGCTTTTTTTCGGCCCCACATTGCGCTCCTTCGTCGCTTATGTGGGGTTAATTGCACTCCGTGCGTCTTGCCTCTCCGAGGCTGCTCAAGGAATTAATTATCAATTAATTGGCGACGTGTCCTACTACCATTTCCTCCTTCAGGTCGTCGTAGTCGAGTTCGACGGAGTCGCCGGAGACGAGCGTCATGTTGAGGATCTCCTCGGCGAGTACGTCTTCGACGTACTTCTGAATGGTGCGTTTCAGCGGACGGGCACCGTAGTTGGCGTCCCAGCCGTTGTCCACGAGGAAGTTCTTCGCCTTTTCAGTGATGGAAATCTCGACATTGAGGTCCTTCACGCGTTGCAGCACCTTCTTCAGCTCGATGTCGATGATTTTGCCGATATCCTCTTTGTCCAGACTGTTGAAGTAGATGACATCGTCGACGCGGTTGAGGAATTCAGGTGCAAACGTGGCTTTGAGCGCCTTTTCGAGGAT
This sequence comes from Bacteroidales bacterium, assembly GCA_017633495.1. GTDB lineage: Bacteria > Bacteroidota > Bacteroidia > Bacteroidales > WCHB1-69 > F23-D06. The sequence continues at coordinate 586 of JAGBPE010000224.1, forward strand.
GCCCTGCGCAACTTTCTGCTCCGCAGCTTTGGTGGCTTCGGTGCTGAAGCCCATGCCGGTACCGAAGTCTTTCAGCTCGCGCGTGCCCACGTTGGAGGTCATAATGATGATCGTGTTCTTGAAGTCAACCTTGCGGCCCATGCCGTCGGTGAGCTGACCTTCGTCAAACACCTGAAGCAGAACGTTATACACATCGTGGTGAGCCTTCTCGATTTCGTCTAACAGCACGATAGAGTAGGGTTTGCGGCGCACCTTTTCGGTGAGTTGACCGCCCTCTTCGTAGCCTACATATCCCGGAGGCGCTCCGATGAGTCTCGAAACGGTGTGCTTCTCCATGTATTCGCTCATATCGATGCGGATGATCGCATCTTGGGAATCAAAGAGATACTCGGCTAACACTTTTGCTAAGTAGGTCTTGCCGACGCCGGTAGGACCGAGGAAGATGAATGTTCCGATCGGCTTGTTCGGGTCTTTCAAACCGGCGCGGTTTCTGCGGATGGCTTTCGCCACCTTCACCACTGATTCATCCTGACCGATGACCACACCTTGCAATTCGGTAGCCATACTCATCAATCGCTCGCCCTCGTTCTTGGCGATGCGCTGCACCGGTACACCGGTCATCATGGCAATCACCTCAGCCACAGTGTCTTCGGTAACGTCCGGACGGTTCTCGTTCACGCTGTTCTCCCAGGTTTTCTGGATCAGTTGACGTTGCTCTTCGAGCTCCTTGATTTGGTCGCGATACTTGGCAGCGTCGTTGTATTGCTGGTCGCGGATGGCTTCCACTTTCAGCTTCTCCTGCTCTGCGATAGCCTCTTCCACAGCTACCAACTCTTCGGGCACGTGGATGTTCTGAATGTGCAGACGCGCACCCGCCTCGTCCATCACGTCAATGGCTTTATCAGGAAGACAACGGTCTGAAATATAACGATTTGACATCGCCACACAGGCCTTGATGGCCTCGTCGTTGTACTTCACAGCGTGGTGGTCTTCGTATTTGTCTTTGATGTTATTAAGGATGTCGAGCGTCTCTTCCGGAGTGGCCGGTTCAAGGATGATCTTTTGGAAGCGGCGTTCCAAAGCACCGTCCTTTTCGATGTGCTCGCGGTATTCGTCCAGCGTGGTGGCGCCGATACATTGCAGTTCGCCACGGGCGAGGGCGGGCTTGAAGAGGTTGGAGGCGTCCATGCTGCCAGGAGCGTTGCCGGCGCCCACCATCGTGTGCAGCTCGTCGATGAAGAGGATGACGTCGGTGTTTTTCTCCAGTTCTTCGAGGATGGTCTTCACGCGCTCTTCGAACTGTCCGCGGTATTTGGTGCCCGCCACGAGTCCGGCCATGTCGAGGCTGACGATGCGCTTGTGCAGCAGTGTGCGGGAGACGTGTCCGGAGGAGATTTGAAGTGCAAGTCCTTCAGCCAGAGCGGATTTACCGACACCCGGCTCACCAATCAGCACGGGGTTGTTCTTTTTTCTGCGGCAGAGGATCTGTGCGATGCGCTCCAGCTCTTTCTGACGACCCACTACAGGGTCGATTTTGCCCTCAGCGGCCATTTTGGTGAGGTCTTTGCCGAAACTGTCGAGCATCGGGGTGGCAGATTTTCCACCGTCCTTGCCCTTCTTCATGGTGCGGCGGTCGTTGTCGTCATCCTCATCGTCATCGTGAAACTGTCCGGCAGTAGCCACGCTTTCTGAGAGGTGCAGTTCGCGGCGCAGCTCGTCCTCGAAAGTTTCGAACGTGAGTCCAGCTTGAGCCAATAGCATCTTGATGGTGTTCTGACTGTCGAGTTGCGCGGGCTTCAGAATGGCCAAAACCAAGTGGTAGGATTCCACCATCTCGCTTCTGTATTGCTTTGAAAACAAGTAAGATAGATGAATGCGACCTTGCGCTTGCACGCTCAAAGGAATCTTTTCGGTCGGTGCATCGGCCTGACTGTCAGGCATCTCCAGCATCTGTTCCAAACGAGTGCGCAATCCGTTGAGGTCAATCTGGAATATATTGAAAATCTTCTGGGTGACACTCTCGCCGGGATAGCGGAGCAGACACACCATAAGATGCTCTAATCCAATTTGTTGGGAATGATAAGTCTTGGCTAATTCGTTGGATTCCGCCAAGATGTAGTTCATCTCTTCCGAATATTTAATGTCCATAGAAGGGGTGTTTAAAAATTGGCGCAAAGATACAAAAATTATGCCGATTTTTAAGACTTGAGATTTGAGACTTAAGATTTAAGACTTGAGACTTAAGACTTGAGAAATGAGATTGTTATTTTTTGCGGAGGATAAGGTAGATGAAATAGGGAGCGCCGGCCAATGCGGTGATGCTGCCTGCCGGGAGTTCCGCGGGAGCCGCAATAGTGCGGGCGAGCGTGTCAGCAATCAGCAGGAAGAAGGCACCGAAAAAGAGGGAGTAGGTGAAGAGCTGGCGGTTGTCGCTACCAAAGAGCAGTCGCGCCACGTGCGGCATGATAAGTCCGATGAAGCCGATGGAGCCACAGAAGGCCACCACCACGGAGATCAGTACCGAGGAGGTGATCAGCACGATGTAGGTCGTTTTTTGCGTGTTGATGCCCAGCGTCTGCGCCGTTTCCTCGCCCACCTGCAAGATGTTCAAGTATTTGGAGTAGTAGAACAGGAGGCTGATGCAGGCAATCATAATCGGTATCAGCCAAGCAATTTCGAGCCAGGAGACGTGTGTGAGACTGCCCATCGTCCAGAAGTAAATCTTGTGCATTTCCTTTTGGTTCATGACGATCAGCAGCGTGATGAGGGCGGAGATGAGGAAGTTGAGGGCGATGCCGATGAGCAGCAGCGTGTTGGTGTTGTGTTTGCCCTTCACGCGGGCGATGCCGAGGATGATGAAGAGGGTGAGCATGGCGGTGACGAGAGCGGGTAGGGTAATGCCGAACACCACCAAGTCCCAGCCGAGGATGAAGGCGATTGCCGCACCCATGGAGGCGCCCGACGAGATGCCGAGGATGTAGGGATCACAGACGGGATTCCGGAAGATGCTTTGGAAGACGCCGCCGCAGATGGCCAATGCCGCGCCCGCCAGAACGCTCATCACGATGCGCGGGATGCGCAGCTGCCATAAGGTGACCTGGAAAAAATCATCGATTTGGACGTTGTTGAAGAGTCCGAATTTCTGTCCGACACTCTGAACAACCACCTTGAAAGGGATGTGTATGACACCGATTCCCGCGGCTGCCAGCATCGACAGCAGCAGGAATGCGCCTAACAATAAGGGCAGCAGCCAACTTGGTCTCTTTTTTTCCATTCGGCGGCAAAAGTACACAAATTACGGATATAAAAAAACGGGATGCGAAACCGCAACCCGTTCTTCAGTGGAGCGTATGAGAATCGAACTCACGACCTCTTGACTGCCAGTCAAACGCTCTAGCCAACTGAGCTAACGCCCCAGAGTAAGCCTGATCAATCAGGCTGTCAACTTACTTCAGACTTTGATTTCAACGTCAACGCCGCTGGGCAATTCCAGCTTCATCAAAGCGTCGATGGTCTGAGTGGTTGTACCGTAAATATCCAGAATTCTCTTGTAGGTAGAGAGTTGGAATTGCTCTCTGGACTTCTTGTTAACGAAGGTGGAGCGGTTTACGGTGAAGATTTTCTTGTGGGTCGGAAGCGGAATAGGGCCAACGAGCACCACCTTGTCGTCCTTCACGCTGTTCACAGTCTTGACGATCTTCTCGGCAGACTTGTCAACCAACGTGTGGTCGAATGATTTCAGTTTGATTCTAATTCTATGAGCCATTTATTTGTTTGTTTATTTGTTTAATCGTTTGTTCTTGTTTTAGTTAGCAGTTAGCAGTTAGTAGTTAGCAGTTATCGGTAGTAGTTATTTCATCTTTTCATCTTCTCATCTTTTCATCTTCTCATCCTTTAAAGAATAAAGCGTCCTACATTCATGATGTAGTCTTTGATCTCAGGCGTGACCTCCGCGTATTTCAGGAATTCCATACTGAAGGTTGCCCGTCCTGAGGTGATGGAGCGTAATGTTGTCACATATCCGAACATCTCTGCCAGAGGCACTTGCGCCGTGATGATCTGGAAACCGACTTTCGCGTCGATCTGATCCAGCACGGAGCGTCTGCGGTTGAGGTCGCCGGTGACGTTGCCGATAAATTCCTCGGGCGTGGTGATCTCCACTTTCATGATGGGTTCCAGAATCGCGGTGTCGATGTTCTTCAACGCCTCGCGGAAACCGATTTTCGCGCAGACCTCGAACGCTAATGCGTCGGAGTCTGTGGGGTGGGATTCACCGTCCGTGACCGTCACGGAGAGGGCTTCGACAGGGAAACCGTACTTGCCATTTGACATGGCCATCTTGAATCCCTTTTCAGCACCGAGGATGTAGTTCTTCGGTACGGCGTCGCCCTTGATTTCGTTGCTGAACTGCAATCCTTTGGCATCCAATGGCAGCGGATCGATGCGGAAGTCCATCACTGCGAATGAACCCTTGCCGCCGTTCTGCCGTTTGTAAGCCTCGTGATGTCGCACCGGCACGAGAATCGCCTCTTTGTATGCCACACGCGGTTTACCGTGGTTGCAATCGACGTTGAACTCGCGTTTCAGTCGATCCAGCAGGATCTCCAAATGCAGCTCACCCATACCGCTGATCAGCGTCTGTCCCGATTCGGAATCCTCCTTCACTTGGAAGGTGGGGTCTTCGTCGGCCAGCTTGGTGAGGGCATTCATCAGCTTCTCTTCGTCGTCTTTCGTCTTGGGCTCGATGGCGATTTGGATCACCGGTTCCGGGAACACGATGTTTTCCAGAATCACGGGATGATGCTCATCGGTGAGACTATCGCCGGTGTGAATGTCTTTCATACCGACCAGAGCGACGATGTTGCCTGCGGTCGCGCTTTCCAACGGCTGTTGCTTATTGGAGTGCATTTGCAGGATCTTAGCTGCTCTCTCTTTCTTGCCGGAAGTGACGTTATAGACACTTTCGCCGGCCTTGAGCTCGCCGGAATAGACCTTGATGAAGGTCAGTTTCCCGATATAGGGATCGGTGGCGATTTTGAAAGCCAAAGCTGCGAAAGGTTCTTTCACGTCCGCCTTGCGTGCCTCTTTCTCCTCGTTTTTGGGATTGATGCCCTCAATGGCGGGCATATCCAAAGGTGAGGGGAGGTACTTCACGATGGCATCGATTACTCTCTGCACTCCTTTGTTCTTGAAAGAGGAACCGCACAAGACAGGTTCTATCTTTCTGCTCAAAGTGGCTTCACGAATGGTCTCCTCCATTTCCTCCATGGTAATACTGTCGGGGTTATCAATGTATTTCTCCATGATAGACTCGTTCAGTTCCGAGAGGGTTACGAGGAGTTTTTCGCGATATTCATCGACTTCCTCTTGCATGTCGGCGGGAATGGGCACTTCGTGATAAGTGCTGCCGAGGTCTTCCTCGTCCCATTCGTAAGCCTTCATTTCAAGGAGGTCAACGATGCCGGTGAAGTTGTCTTCGCTGCCGATGGGCAGTTGAAGGACCAGCGGAGAGGCTTTCAGCTTTTCGCGAATCTGGTTCACGACAGCGTAGAAGTTTGCGCCGGAGCGGTCCATCTTGTTGACGTAGCAGATGCGTGCCACGTTGTACTTGTTGGCCTGTCTCCAGACGGTCTCCGACTGTGCCTCCACGCCTCCGACGGCGCAGAATATGGCTACAGCTCCATCCAATATTCTCAAAGAACGTTCCACTTCGACGGTAAAATCAACGTGACCCGGGGTGTCAATGATGTTGATTTTATAGTCTTGTGAGTTGTATTTCCACATCACTGTGGTTGCCGCGCTGGTGATGGTGATTCCGCGTTCTTGCTCCTGCACCATCCAGTCCATCGTGGCGGTTCCCTCATCCACTTCACCGATTTTGTAGCTTTTCCCGGTATAGTACAGAATCCGTTCTGTCGTGGTGGTCTTGCCGGCGTCAATATGGGCCATGATGCCGATATTGCGTATCTGATGCAAATCCTCTGCCATCGTTGCGAATGCTATATGGTGAAATGTACGGGAATCAGGGACCGACAATTACATGCGCATGTGGGCGAATGCCTTGTTGGCCTCTGCCATTCTGTGAATTTCCTCTTTCTTCTTGAAAGCGGCACCTTCACTCTTATATGCAGCCATAATCTCTTGCGCAAGCTTGTCGGCCATGGTTTTCTCGTGGCGTTTGCGAGCGAAGAGAATCAGGTTCTTCATACCTACGGATTGCTTTCTGCCGGGCTTGATCTCCTCAGGGACGGGGAGGGTGGTACCACCGACACGTTTACTCTTAACCTCCACGCTGGGGGTGACGTTTTCGAGGGCTTTTTTCCACACTTCAAGGCCGTTTTCCTTCGTTTTCTCGCTCACGATGTCGATAGCGTCGTAGAAGATTTCGAAAGCAAGGTTCTTTTTGCCTTTCAACATGATGTTATTGACGAATTTGGTTACCTGTTCGTCATTGAATTTCGGATCCGGAAGAATGATCCTTTTCTTTGCATGTGAATTTCTCATACTCTTGTATCTTCAATAATTTGGGTTATTTACTCTTGAATCGCCAATCGCGGCGTTCAATTTACATTTCTCAAGGGAATTGTTAATTATTTACCAGTGGCTTTTTTCGGACGTTTTGCACCGTATTTGGAGCGACCTTGCAGACGACCGTCAACGCCGGCTGAGTCGAGCGCACCGCGCACGATGTGATAACGAACACCAGGAAGGTCTTTCACACGACCGCCGCGCACCAGCACGATGCTGTGCTCCTGCAGGTTGTGGCCTTCACCGGGGATGTAAGCGTTCACTTCCTTACCGTTGGTCATTCTAACTCTGGCCACTTTACGCATGGCTGAATTAGGTTTTTTCGGCGTGGTGGTGTACACTCTTAAGCAAACGCCGCGTCTTTGAGGACAAGCGTCCAAAGCCTTTGACTTACTCTGAGCAGTAAGTTTTTTTCTTCCCTTTCTTACTAATTGTTGAATGGTAGGCATAAATTTTTTTTCCTTTTAATTTTTTGATTTTAAGTTCTTTTTGTTCTAAAATTTCGGGCTGCAAAAATACACTTTTTTTAATAACGGAATTATGTGCAAATATTTTTTTTTCAACAGCTGTTCAAAAGGTTACGAGCACTGCATTTTAAATAGGTAGAGACGGTGTGCATATAAAAAGTAGAGACGGTGTGCACACCGTCTCTACAGGGTAAAAACAGACCGATTTTCGCTATACAATATTTATATATGTAGTCCGAAAAGACTAATATCCGAAAATCTCTTCCAACGACAACGTCGTCACCTTGCCGTATTTCTCCAAGCCTTTCATGTCGACTTCGTCCTTGTTTCCGAGAATAACGACCACTCTCTTTTGGTCCTTGATGTAGGCTTTGTTGAAGTTGGTGACGTCTGCGATGGTCATCTTCTGGAGGGCGTTGTAGGCGGTTCTGTCGAGCGGAGCCTTCAAGCCCATCTCCTCGCAGGTGAGGTAGTAGTTGATGATGCTCATCTTGCGGGTGCGGTTGGTGCGGTATTGAGAAATGAGGGAGGTCTTGGCGAGGTCGAAGTTGAGCTCAGAGACCGGCATGTTGTCCAACAGGTCTGTGAAAGCTTCCAAAGCGTCCATCAGCTTGTCGTTCTGCGTGCCGATGTGGGTCATGTTGTAGTTGAGCTTGCCTTTTTCGCTCGGCTCCACATAGTAAGCGGCTGCGGAGTAAGCCAAAGAGCGTTTCTCGCGGATCTCCTGGAAGACGATGGAGTTCATGCTGCCACCGAAGTACTCGTTGTACATCTCGATTTGCGGACTCAAAGCCCAGTTGGCAGGGATGGAGGTGGTGAGCTGACGGCACATGGACTGCTTGGCATCGTAGTGTGCGAAGTAGACTTTGTTGTCCTTGGTGGCCAAACGGTCGTAGTCAGGTCCCATCTTCACGGGTTTCTTGGCAGGATGCACGCTGTGCTTGTCGGTGATGACCTTCTGCAAGTCGGTGAGACTCAGGTCGCCGTAGTAGAGGATGCGTTGCGGTTGAGAGGTCATCGTTCTGATTTGGCTGATGACATCCAACGCTTTGATTTTCTGCACTTCCTCGTTGGTTACGAAATATCTGCGGATGTTGTCTTTGCCGTAAGAAGCATAACGCAGCATGTTTTGGAAGATAGTCTGTTGACGGGATTTCGCGTCGTTACGGGATTTCAGCACGTCGGCGATGGAGTTTTGGACGGACTCCTCGGAAATCTTAGGATGGTTGAGGATGTCTTCCACGATGGCCATAGCCTTCTCCATGTTCTCGCTCAGACCAGAGATTCTGACGGTGGCGTATTTGCTACCGAAGCCGATGCTGTAGTCGCAGGCGAGGTCGTACATTTCGCGGTTGATCTGGCTGAGGGTGCGGTTCTCGCTTTCGAGTTGATCGAGGAAGGAGTTAGTGATGCCGGCTTTCTTGTCATAATAGGAACCGTAGTTGTAACGATAGACCAAGGTGAAGCGGCCGTTCTCGGTGTTCTGCACATAGAGAATCTCGTTGCCATTGGCTTTGCCCTTCTGCATGTCTTTGTTGAAGTCCACGAAAACGGGCTCGATGGGGTTCACTTTCATGTTCTTGACCTCTTTCAGGAAGGCGCTCTCCACGTCGCGGTTCATCACCACGGGCGTAATTTCGGGTTTCTCGACTTTCTGTACGTTACGTTGTTCGCCCTGACGTTTATAGACGATCACGAAGTTGTTGTTCTTGAAGGTGCGTTTGGCGAAGTCGATGACATCTTCCTTTGTCACCAAGCTCATGTTCTCGGTTTCGTTGATGACATCCTGCCAGCTCTGGTGTGAGAGGTAGGCGAAAGCCATAGCCATAGCGCGGTTGGAGTTACTCTCCAGACTGGTCATGTCTCTGAGTTTACGGTTGTTGATGGCGGCGGTGAGCAGGTCAGCATCCCAGTTGCCGGATTTCAGAATCTCGATTTGTTGCAGCAAGAGGTCTTTCAGTTGCTCCAGGGTTTGTCCTTCCTTCGGTCTGCCGTAGAGGCGGAAGTAAGCGTAATCGTTGAGGTCGCTCACGCTGGAAGAGGCGGAGAGTGCCAGCTGCTTTTGGTTGATGTTCTCGTCGATGATACCGCAGGAACCGTTCATCAGCACAGCATCGGCCATCTCGGCGAGGAGCACGTCGCGGGAACCGGTACCGGACTCGATGCGGTAGCCGATCTGCACGTTTTCGGGTTCAAGACCATAGACTTCCACGGTCTTCACCTCTCGGATGGGTTTCTCGTGTACGTAGGTGAAATCGGGGATGTAGCGCGGTTGAATCTTGCCGAAGTATTTGTCAATCAATTTGATAACCTGGTCGGGATCGAAGTCGCCAGCCATTGCAATACAGTAGTTGTTGGGCACATAGTAGGTGTAGAAGTGCTTGTTGATGTTGGTCAGTGAGGGGTTCTTCAGGTGCTCGATGGTGCCGATAGTGGTCTGCGTGCCGTAAGGATGGTTCGGGAACAATGCCTCGTTCAGCTTCTCGTAAGCAGTGCGGCTGTCGTTGGCCATGTTCATGTTCTTCTCTTCATAAACGGCCTCCAGCTCGGTGTGGAACAAACGGAAGACGGGGTTGGCGAAACGTTCGCCCTCAATCATCAGCCAACGCTCGACCTCGTTGCTCGGGATGTCCTCCTGATAAACGGTCATGTCGTTGGAAGTGAAGGCGTTGGTGCCTTGCGCGCCGATCATCGACATCATCTTGTCGTACTCGTTCGGGATGGCGTATTTGGAAGCCTCGTAGGAAACGGAGTCGATTTGATGGTAGATGGCTTTGCGCTGGGCAGGATCGGTAGTGTGGTTGTAGACCTCATAGAGCGCCTCAATCTTCTTGAGTTGCTCCTGCTCTTTGGCCCAATCCAAGGTGCCGAAGTGGTTGGTGCCCTTGAACATCAGGTGTTCGAGGTAGTGGGAGAGGCCCGTGGATTCGGAGGGGTCGTTCTTACTACCCACGCGCACGGCGATGTAGGTCTGGATGCGCGGCACGTCCTTGTTCACGGACATGAAGACTTGCAACCCGTTGTCCAACGTGTAGTGAATCACGTTCATCGGGTCGTTCTGATAGGTCTCCTTGTGGTAATTCTGCGCAAATGAGCTGAAGGTCAGGAGACAGCAGACCGCCAGCAGCAGAGTTGTGATAAAGTTGCGTTTCATAATGCTTGACTTGTGTTTGATTTGTATTATTTTTTGATGAATTTTTCGGTATAACAATTGTTGTCGGTGAAGATTTTCACGACGTAAACGCCTTGCGGGAGGGAGGTGATGTCCATTCTGGAATCAGGATTGACCTCAGAGAGCACTAATTTACCCAGCATATCGTAAATTTCCACGCTTTTGGCCTCAGCTAATGTGATATTCAAAACATCATTAGCCGGATTCGGGTAGATGTGGGCTTCCTTTCTTTCGTATGCGGGCACATCTACATTCAGGAAATGCACGTCGAAAGAGGCTTGGTCGCCGCTATAGGTGATATTGGTGATTTCGAAGCTGGTTTCGGGTGTGCCGTCAAAGAGGAAAGGGTACGGGTTGGTGGCGGGACCGAAAGATGTGCGGTTGCCGTATCCAAATGCCGCATTGTTGACATTCCCATTGATGGTGTCGATGTTGCTGTTGGGTCGGAAAATCCAATAGGTATGGGGCTTTTCAAAGAAGTCGAAAAAGCCGTTGCCGGAGTCGTACAGGTCGTCCAAATCAACATTGTCGTACCATCTGCCGATAATCACACCGCTGTGGGGCACATTGTCCATGAAATCGTCACAATTGAGGTATTCAAAAGTGAACCATTGGTCCGGATCGATGGAAGATCGGATGAAATAGCAGTTCTGATGGTCAGACGAGGTGTTACTATTTAAAATATAGTGTCCGTCCTCAGTGATTTCAATGGGTTCGTCCACAATGCCTAAAAACTTGTACTTAATAATAGTGGAGATTTGTTGCAGATTGCTATGTGCCATTTGGTCCCAGGTTCCAACCGGCATAACATCGTTCGTGTAGAAATAGTGATATAAATCGGGCATGCCTAAAGAGTGACCCATCTCGTGACAAAACGTATTGGCAGTAAAATAGTTACCTGAATTGGAAAACTCAAAGTTGTAGGCACCTGGCGTTTTCCCATTGATAGTGTATTGGGAAACTTCAGGACCGAAAAAGTCCATGTGGGGCCACAGGAGATCGGCCCAATTCCCGACATTGCCTTTAATAATGAAACTGATGTTGTCTATTAGTCCGTCGTTGTTACCATCCAGGTTGATGTCTGGACTTACCAGCTGTAAGGAATCCACATAGTGCATCACCCTGATTAACAGTTCTGTCTCCCGAGGGTTGGTGATGTCCATAGTTTGTGGTGGGTAACCATCCGGGTTGGTCTCGCTTTCGGGTTGGAAATAGCAACGTGGCATCGGATCTTGATAAGAGATAATGGTGGAGTTTTGGATGTTGTTCGTAAAGATGGTGTGATAATTGATTTTTCCATAGGTCGTTGTGTTGAAATAGTTATAGACTGAGATGTTATAGGGAGTGGTGTCATTGAACATCTGGTTGATGGGTTCCAGCGATTGGGTGAATTCCGGATCGTCGGCAAAACGGATGAAAATGACGAGGTTGGTAAGCGTCAGTGGTTCGCTTCTGCTCAAACGGATATGGGGCGCTGACTTGTAGTTTTTGGGCGGACGTGGCGGCAACAACGGCGAAATGGTGTCTGTCGGGGCCGAAATGCCGAACATGACAATCATATTGAGCAGCAAGGCAAGAAGCTTTTTCATATCCTTTTTTATCTATAATTCACAATGTTTTAATAACGGAGCGCAAAAATATACTTTTTGCAATTCGCCCCGTTTGATGTTGATAATTATTGATATTTAGCTTTTTTTGTCCATTTTTCATACACCGTTGTCTCCAAATTAGACGGTGGAACGTGACGGGGGTGTTGGTTAGTGTGTTGATTGTCAGCATGATGTGTGTTTTGGCACGGTTTTGGAAGTTAGTAGTTAGCAGTTAGTAGTTAGCAGTTACGAGCAACCCCAAAATAAAAAAACTGCTTCCTTAAGCAGCCCCGTAGGGGCAAGAGCTTGGTAGCCAGGGGTAAGGCGCGAGGAACGAGCGCCGCCACCCCTGGAATGATGAAGAGGCAAGACGCGCGAAGCGCAATTAACCCCACATAAGGCGAAGCCGCAATGTGGGGATGACAATAACGAACAACAGAACAATGATACGATTAGAAAACATCAGCAAAAGTTTCCGCTCGGAAACGGTGGAAACGAAAGCGTTGCAAAACGTGAATATGGAAGTCCGGAAGGGCGAATTCATAGCCATTACGGGCCCTTCCGGATGCGGCAAGACCACGCTGCTCAACATCCTCGGACTCCTCAACACCCCCGACTCGGGCCGTTACTGGCTCAACGGCCGTGAAGTCTCCACCCTGCGAGAGAGCGACCGGCTGAAGCTCCGTCGCGGTGTCATCGGCTTCGTCTTCCAGAGCTTCAATCTCATTGACGACATGAACGTCTTCGAGAACGTGGAGTTGCCGTTGCGCTACATCGGGCTCAGCAAGTCGGAGCGCAAGGCGAAGGTCAACGAGGTGCTGGAGCGCATGAACATGATTCACCGGGCGAGTCACTATCCGCAGCAGCTCTCCGGTGGTCAGCAGCAGCGCGTCGCCGTGGCCCGTGCCGTGGTTTCCAACCCACAGCTCATCCTCTGCGACGAGCCCACCGGCAATCTAGACAGTCAGAACGGCCTCGATGTCATGCACCTCCTCTGCGACCTCAACGCCGCCGGCACCACCATCGTCATGGTCACCCACTCCCCCCACGACGCCAGCTTCGCGCACCGGCACGTGAAGTTGTTTGACGGAACGATCCAGGATAGTTAGCAGTTAGTAGTGAGTAGTAAAAAGGCAAAAGGCAAAAGGCAACAGACAAAAGGAACGAACGACCCCAATTCCCCTTCTATTATAGAAGGGGTGCCCGAAGGGCGGGGTAGTAATATAAAACATATTCCTTGAGCAGCCCCGTAGGGGCAAGAGCTCGGTAGCCAGGGGTAAGGCGCGAGGCACGAGTGCCGCCACCCCTGGGGTTCAGAACAAAAACCCAAACCCAATATGAAAAACCCGAAAACCCCAAAAATCCTCAACCTCCTCGGCCTCGCTGTCGCCCTGGCCGTCTTCATGATCCTCATGGCGCAGGTCCGCTACGACCGCCGCTACAACCGCTGCTTCGCGGACTCCGAACGGATGTATCGCGTGGAGGTGAACACCGACAACCAGGGATACTCCCACTGGATGGTCGGAAGCGACAAGGCCGACTACCTCGACAGCCTCGACGAGGTGGAATCTGTCTATCAGTTCGACCTCATCCAACAAGCCGACATCAAATATTGCAACCCTGTGTTGGCAAATTCTGTGGAAGATGTGGGTGAGCTGTCGTTTGGAACCATTTATAGCACGCAGTTCTTCGACTTTTTCGGCTACCAATGCGTGGACGGCTCGTTCAGCGACTTTGACAGGGATGATGAGATCGTGATTCCCGAGTCGTTGGCCAAAAAGGTGTTTCCGAAAGAGAGCGCCATCGGGAAGACACTCTTGCTGAATGACAACTATTTTGGCGAAGACACCATCCTGAAGCAAAAGATTGTGGCGGTCTATAAGGATATGCCCCAAAACAACTCCTTCGGCAACCCGCTGCTTTTCATCGAAACACCACAGCTGGCTTATAACGTGGTGGAAATCAACCAGGATTCGATTCGGGCGTTATGGGATGGGGACGGTGAGTTTGAAACGGAAGTGTGGGGCGTTGGACAAAATTGCACGCCCGATTCGCTTTTCGTTGAAGTTTTTCTTTACAGCAAGGCACAAGATGACACGACGAAAGTTGATAAGGAGAAATATGTGAGGGTTAGGGCTACCTGTGACCCAAACGATCCTGCACCTGCACTGGTGAAGGATACAATGAAAATGCCCAATCCTTGGGGCTCCCTCTACTGCAAGCTGAAGTCTGGAGCTGATCCCAACGCGATTGCCGCCAAGCTGAAAGAAAGGTTCTATTCCAGCGAGGATCTGGATGACGAACCGTGTGAGGTGCGATTGATGGCGGTCAATGACATCCACTTCGAGGACGATGCTGTCAGGTACAACAAACAAGAAGCCGTCAGTCGCTTCGTGGTAAACTGTCTGGCGGGCATCGCGTGGGTGGTGTTGATTATAGCTTTCCTCAACTTCGCCAACTTCGCCATCGCGGAGGCGCCCCTGCGTATGCGCCGTGTGAATACCCGCAAGGTGCTTGGTGAGTCGGACGGCGGAATCTGGTGGTCGATGGCGAAAGGCTACATCGTCCTCTCGCTCGTGGCCTTCCTCATCGCCTTCATCGTCTTCCTGTTCTGCACCCGCCTGCCGGAAATCCCGATGCTGTCCAATCCCGTCACCCTGTCCGGCAATGTCTCTATCATACTCATGACCTTATTGTTATCCATAGTTGTCGGAGTTATCGTTTCCGTTTACCCAACGCGAATGGTCACCGTTGTCTCTCCTGATGTCGCGCTGAAGGGCAGCTACGGGTTCTCGAAAACGGGCCGCCGTCTGCGCACACTCTTCATCGGGCTGCAATTCTTCCTCGCCTCTGTCATCCTGACCTGCACGCTGTATGTCGCTGTCCAAAACCGTTACCTCAAGACCTATGACATGGGCTATCAGACGCACAACATCTTGAATTTCGATGCGGATTTCCGCAAGTTAGACAGCATCGAGCCTTACATCCATGCGCTTGAGCAATTATCCGGTGTTGAAGATGTTACAGCATCTTCGTGGCCTATAGTGCGCAACTCCGGTTACGTGTTGTATGGTCGCAAGCTGGTATCTCCTGACTCCGCCAAAACGCAAGTCGTAGAGTTTCATGCCATGCATGTTTA
>JAGBPE010000225.1 GCA_017633495.1 Bacteroidales bacterium
AAAGTACACTGGCAAATGCAAGGAGCAACAATGTTATTATTTTTCTCATAGGGTTAGGTTTTGGGGTGGTTTCTATATGTAAGAACGTATGTTATGGGAAGAATCTTGGGTGGGAATGGGAAAATCACCGTTTCACTTCTAGCGCCAACCGCTCCAGCTGTTCCAAAAACTCCCGAAGCTCGTCCCGCACGTTTTCTGCACTCAGCGTGCCGCCAATTTTCTCGCAAACAACCGTTTGGCTCGCATCAACGAGGAGATTTGTGGGGAAAAGCGAGACCCTGAAAGTGTTCAGGAAATCCGTTTTGGGCAAAGCCACTATCTGGAATTCAAAGCGGTGCGTTTTCAGAAACTCCACGACACTGGCCGAATCATCACAGGCAATCGCCATGAACTTCACCTTGGGATTATCCTTGTATTCTAATGCAATGCGGTTCAGTTCTTCCATTTCCATAATGCAAGGTTTGCAACGCGTGTGCCAAAAGTTATACCAAACCACCGAGCTGTCAAGCGTGGAACTTTCGACGCCGTCGCCGTTCAGGGTCACCAAGTTTTTGTGTATGAATTTGGTTCCTGCCGGATACGCAGAAAAAGGATGCGTCCCCTCCTGCGCGGCTAACGTGCAAATGGTTAACATCAGACTTGTTACAATAGTTATCCTTCTCATTGGCATGACCTAGGTTATTATACATCACCTGATAAGGAAGATGTCTCATTGCTTAATAACATATCTCCCCTTCACTTTGCCGGAATCGATGTCCGCACGTGCTTCAGCGGCGGCTTGGGCATCTTCTTCCTCGTCGCCCCAGTTCGCGATGTACAATCTTGTAATAAAGCGTGCCCCTTTAGACAGGAAGGCATTCTCCAGCTTTTTCTCGTAATCGGCGTAGGTTTCGGATACGCCCAACGCCTTGCGGTAGGCATCAATCTCCTTGACATCGCCCGTCGGATAGATGAACAACGTGTTGCCGATGACCATATTGCTGTTGAATCCGAGGCCATATCGTGTCTCGCAGATGGTGTCTCTTGGACATCTCCAGGTCAGACATTCATCGTAGAAATCCATGTAGCTTCGGGCATCGTAGGTGCCCTCTTTCACCGCTTTCTCTACGACATCAAATGGTAACTCGGCGGTTCTGGTTTTGCTGTTATGGATAAAAATCAGCTCTATGATGTTGGCGTACAATTCCCCAGCGTTGTCTTCATTGAGGTAACCATACTGCCGGAATAATTCAATCAAAGACTGCATATTGACGGAGTCTGTCACGACAGTTGCTTTGTCTGCATCTTCACCCAACTGTCTCGAACACGTTCTGATTCGCTGGTCACGAGCGCGCAACGAATCCAACGTCGCCACAAGCTTAGGGTCGGTGATGACTCGTGTTGTGTCCTTGATCAGATATAAAGTACGCTGAAATGCCGTGTCAGCATCATACCATTTCGGCCATAACATTCCTCTTTGGGCCAAAATGTGGGCGCATTCCAGGGCGACATCCAAACACCCTTGCTTGTTGTCTGCATATAAAGACAGGTAATAGCGCAAGTCTTTCGAGAAAGGTCTGTTAGCGGCAAAGGCCTTCTCATAATACTGTGCCGCTTTTTGCCCCAGATCGTTGTCATCTCTCATTTGGAGATAGGCCAACTCGGCTTTGTTGATGTATTCGTAATACTTTTTCGGGTTGTTTTGTCCCCAAGAGAGGCAAACGCTTGCCCCAAGAAGCAAAATGATAAATGATTGTTGTCGCATATTTTAAAAGTTTGTTTTGTTAGCGGGGGAGTTGCCGTCAAGCACGATGCGGAAACCCATGTCTTTGGCAATAAGGGAAGTGTCGCAGCCTGCACGTGCAAAGTATTCCAAGGTTCTCTCTATTTCACTGCCCCAGGAACCGCCTTTCAGGATTTTAAGCGTGCCTTTTGACGGGCCTTTCGGATTTTTGTATGTCGCGTTCGGCTTGTAATAATAGGGCGAGAACCAGTCGGAGCACCACTCCCTGACATTTCCGCTCATGTCGTAAAGCCCGAATTTGTTCGGTTGCAGCAGTCCGACCACATGCGACCGCGCCATGCCGTTGTCCCAGCCCCAGGCCACGTCCATATAGGTGTTGCTACCGCTGTATTTGTAAACGAACTCCCCGCCGGAAGCGGCATATTCCCATTCCGCCTCGGTGGGCAGCCGGAAATGCAGCCCCGTGATGGCATTCAGCGAATCAAGAAACCGCTGGGCATCCTTCCAAGTCACACGATCGACAGGGTATCGCAAGAAGGGCCCCTCGTCCTTCACCATTTTCCATGACCGTGCGTTTGTATTATAGCTGTAAGGGTAATAGGAATGATTGCTTTCCTTGCCCAGCACGGCCTGATACAGATCCTGCGTCACCTCGAATTTCCCAATGTAGTAGCTTGACAGCACGACGGTGCTGTAGCCGTTCATGGAGTTCTCGTATTTCACTGATTTGGGAACGTGATAATTCGAGCAATTCATCGTGTCCCCATAATAATTGGGCTTCTGATAGGTGGCACCCTTTATCTTCACCATGTCAAACCGCACCCCTCGCACCGTGAATGTTAGGGTGTCATTCTGGGAAAACAGAGGAGATAACAAGGCGAGCAAAAGGATGGTATAGATGGCTTTTCTCATATTTGTTATGTTGATGAACAATATTATATTGGCAAACGTGTTCCGTGATATTGGCAAACGTGTTCCGTGGGAAAGATATTGCGTGAGGGGTGGGGAAAAGTTTCGTCTCTCCGAGACGCCGCCGAGGAAGCGCATCCTTGCCGCCCCACATTGCGCTCCTTCGTCGCTTATGTGGGGTTAATTGCACTGCGTGCGTGTTGTCCCTCCGAGACTGCTTAATGAATATGTTTGATTTCCGCAACAATCCGCCGATACAGTTCCGCCGGTTCTGTGGCTTTGTAGCAGTCGGAGAAGTCAACCAGCACATCAGGGTCAAAGCCATAGGAGGTTTCCGTTCCGTCGGGACTGAAGGTGCGCCAGGTGTTGAAGCGCACGATCAAACCCGAGGGCAGGTTGAGCTGATAGGGGTTGCCTGTGGCACCCGCCGTCCGCTCGCCGAAGAAACGGATGCTCTTGTCCTGCCGCAGTCGAGCCACTATCCATTCGGCAGCGGAAGCGGTGCCGTTGCCTTGAATCACTATCACCTCGCCATTGTAGTTGTTCGGATAATAAGGATTGGCATACCTCGTTGCCGGAAGGGTGTAGAAGTAGGTGCCGTTCTTCATCTGGCACAAATAATC
>JAGBPE010000226.1 GCA_017633495.1 Bacteroidales bacterium
CAAGGCGACACCACCTTCTGGATGGCTGAAAGAGGCACGATGCCCGAGATTTACAACAACCTGGTTTCTACCGCCAATGGCGGCATCTATGTTTACAAAGCTCCGAACGGCTACATCTTGTTCCAAGTGATGGATCGCACTCAACCCATCGAGAAGCGCCAGTTCGTGCTTTACGATTATGACATCACCGCTTCCGACGCTACCGTTAACGCACTGCGTTCACAAGCTAACGAGTTCGCTGCCAGCGTCACCAACAACGAAGAGCTGATCGCCAATGCCGCCAAGAAGGGTATCCAAGTGGTGAGCGGCGAAAGAGTGGCTTCCATGTCCGCCAACATCGGTCAACTGCCGAACTGCCGTGATATCGTGAGCTGGGCTTTCGGTGACAATGTGAAGAAAGACGCCATCTCCGACGTGTTCAACATCAACAGAATGTACTTCGCCGTCGCTTCTGTGGCCAAGGTCCGCGACGAAGGCGTGATGAAATACAAAGACGCCAAGGACGAAATCAAGACTTTACTTGAGAGACAAGCCAAGATCGACATGGTGGCTGAACAACTTAACAAAGACCTCGCTTCCGGCGGTATGCAAGCTGTGGCTCAGAAATATTCTGTGCCCGTCACCGACAGCGTGATGCTGAGCTTCGCCGGCGACTACTACATGAACCGTGGCGTGGATAGCAAGGCTATCGGCCAAATCTTCAGCTTGCCGAAGAACAAACCCGCAGCTGTGAGCGGCAACAATGTGGACTACGTGGTGAACGTGATCGAGACCCGTGACGGTCAGGCTACCCAAAACCTGATGATGGAGAAGAGTTACCTCCAGAACGCCGTCCTCGGCCGCGAGCGCAACGAGAACACGCTGTTGAGCTACCTGATCAGCCAAACCAAAGTGCTTGACAACCGCGTGAGATTCTATCAGAAATAGACGTTTGACGTAAGACATATCAAAAACGGCGCTTCGATGGAAACGCCGTTTTTTTGTTGTTGTTTGTAGAGACGCGATTAATCGCGTCTCTACATCGAAAGGTAAAATCACGATTATGCCTCGTCGATCATCTTCTTGAAGAAGGTGGCGCGAGCGGCACCTTCGCCAGTGTTGAGGAGCACGGTTTCGCCGTCGTGGATCTGACCTTCTTCCAATGCCTTGTAGAAACCGGCCAAACATACGATAGAGGCGGGTCCGAGGTAGATGCCGCGCTCGTCCTTGACGATCTTACCGAAACGGGCTAATTCGTTCTCTTTCACGCGCAGGAAGGTTCCGCCGCTCTTGCGCACGATGGGCGCAACAATCGGATACATGCCGGGATTACCAGCGGAGAGGATGGAAACCATTGTCTGCGGATTCGGAATAACCGGATAGTTCTTCTCGTAGCCTTCCGGGAAACCGGCTTTCACCGCACTCTCCCACCCCTGCACCATCGGGTCGCAAGTGTCTTGCTGAATCAGCAGCATACGAGGACACTTGGTCTCGGGGAAGGTGGTCTGCAGGTCGCGAATACCCTTGTCGAGCGCAATGGGGCCTGTGCCGCCCGCCACTGCCTGCACGTACACATCGGGCATCTTGCCCAGCTGACGCAGGTACTCGAACACCATCGTCTTCTTCGCCTCCACACGGATGGGATCGATGTTGCCCGTGGAGATGAGCACGTGGTGATTCTCGTGGAAATCGTTGGCCGCCTTCTTGGCGTCACCATAGTTACCTTGACACACGATCACGTTTTGACCGTATGACAGGATAGCCTTCACAGTATCTTCGCACGCATCATGCGGCATAAAGACCGTGAACTCGATGCCAGCTTCTGCGAGATAGCGGGCGTAAGCGGTCGCTGTATTGCCCGTGGATGCCACGCAGAACGACTTTACGCCATTTTCCTTAAAGAGAGAGGCAGCCAATGAAGCGGCAATGTCCTTGAAGGTGTTGCTACCGCCGTTCAGGTCGTTGCGATAGACCATCACCTTGCAGCTGACTCCGAACTTCTCCTGAGCGTATTTCTCCAAGAAATCCCACTCCTCAATCGGAATGGCGCCCTCGCCAAAGGAGACGATGTTCTTCTCGTCCATCAAAGGCAGGAAATCAAAATAGTGGTAGAAATTCTCGGGCTTGTGCTCCGACTTTGTCAGCTCGGTGATTTTGTGATAATCGGCACTGTACACGACATCCGCGCGTTTGCATCCGCACTTGCACTGCTGGTTCTGTGAAAACCAAGTGGCAAAGTCGGGAATGACTTCGCCACATTGGGTACATTTTAGGTGGTATTTGTTCATATTTGATTTGGGTTTCAGGTTTCAGGCTTCAAGTTTCAGGTTTCAAATTTCAGGTTTCAGGTTGGATTGGCCTACTTGAAACTTGAAACATGAAACTTGAAACTAAAATTACTTAATCAACGCCATATCCGGAATAGGCAAATCATACTCGCCTCTGGCCTGGCGTTCCTTGATGTCGCGGAAGGCCTCCAAGGTGCGTTCCACATCTTCCATGCTGTGGGCAGCGGTGGGGATGATGCGGAAGATGAGCATTCCGGGAGGGATGACGGGATAAGTGACGATGGAACAGAAGATATTGTAGTTCTCGCGCAAATCAACGGCGATATTGGCAGCTTCGTTGATGCCGCAGCGCAAATGCACGGGGGTGACACAAGCCTCTGCGGGTCCAATCTCGTAACCGAGGTCGCGGAAACCTTTCTGCAAAGCGCGGGTGATTTCCCACAGTTGGGCTCTCAGACGGTCGCCTTCCTCGCTGCGGATGATCTCCAAGCGTTTCAGACAGCCGACCACAATGGGCATCGGGAGGGATTTGGCGTACATCTGGGAACGCATGTTGTAACGCAGGAAGTTGATGACGCTCTTTTCGGAAGCCACGAAGCCACCGACGGTAGCCATGGATTTCGCATACGCGCCGATATAGATGTCGATGTCGTCCATAACACCGAAATGCTCAGAGGTGCCTCTTCCGTGAGGACCCATCGCGCCGAAACCGTGGGCGTCGTCGATGAGAATGCGGAACTGATATTTTTTCTTGAGGGCCGCAATCTGGTCGAGGATACCGAGGGCGCCGGTCATACCGAACACGCCTTCCGTGATCAACAGCACACCCCCACCCTGCTCTTCGGCAATCTTGCAGGCGTTGCCAAGGATGCG
>JAGBPE010000227.1 GCA_017633495.1 Bacteroidales bacterium
TGGCCTTTGGTATTGGCTGTTAGCTGTTAGCTTTTGGCGATTAGCTTTTTTAAATGTTCACAAATGAAAAGAATCGTAAAAACCTCCATTATCGTTTTTGCTTTCATAGCAAGCATGATAGGGACTGCGAATGCACAAAAGCCTTATAATCATAGCGTTGGCATTACGTTAGGAAATTATCAAGCGGTGACGTACAAGCTGTTTCCAGTCGATCATTTCGGCATCCAGCTGGATTTAGGCACCAAATATGCCTATTATTTTGCTTGGGGTGATCATCTGTGGTCGTTTGAGTTGGCGCCCAGTTTCATGTATGAAGGGAACTTTGTCGCGGGACTATGGGGGTTCGCCGGACTTGGGGGCAGCCTCGGTTTCAGTTTTTATCCGCCGGTATCGTACTTCATCGCCACCCCGCCGTATGAGCAGTACAGGGACATCATGGGAAAAGTCGGTGCCCACGGAATTTTCGGTCTGGAGTACAAATTCAACATCCCCCTCACCTTGCAGTTCGACGTTCGTCCCGGCTACCGTTTCCAGTTCAACGATCAGATCGTCTGCAGCCACACCTTCGAATGGTCCGCCAATTTCGGCATCCGCTACACCTTCTAACCTCCTCATCTCCTCATCTTTTAACCTTCTAACCCCATAAACCATCAACCTTAAACCTTAAACCTTAAACCAAAATGCCCACCAACGAAGTCAAAAAATTAGCCGGACAGACAGCCATATACGGCGGCACCACAGTGCTCAGCAGATTGCTCAACTACTTGCTGGTGCCGCTCCACACTTATCTTTTCAGTAACGCGGCGGATTATGGCGTTGTGGGCGAACTCTACGCCTGGACGAGCCTCTTCATCGTGATTCTCACCTACGGCATGGAGACCGCCTTCTTCAAGTTCTCGCAGGACGACAACCTCAAAGACCGCGTCTATAGCACTGTGGTGGGGTCGCTGCTCTGCACCTCCACCCTCTTCATCGTGCTTTGTTCGGTTTTTGCGCAGCCCATCGCCGATTGGCTGCAATACCCCAACCATCCCGAATACGTGCGCTGGTTCGCCGTCATCATCGGCGTGGATGCGCTTACCTCCATCTTCTTCGCGCAACTGCGTTTCCTGAACCGGCCTCTGCGCTTCGCCGCCGTCAAAATCACCAACATCCTCGTCAACGTACTGCTCAACCTCTTCTTCCTGCTTCTCTGTCCGTGGCTGCTGCAAAAGAATCCCGATTCGACCTTCGTCAACGCCATTTACAACCCTGAAATCGGAGTCGGCTACATCTTCATTGCCAACCTCGTGGCCAGCATCGTCACCCTGCTGATGCTGCTTCCCGGTATCTTCCGCCAGAAGTTTGTCTTTGACTGGAGTTTGTGGAAACAGATGTTCCGCTACGCTTTCCCGCTGCTGATTTTGGGTCTGGCCGGCATCGTCAACGAAACAATGGACCGTGTGCTCATCAAACGGCTCTCTACCGCCGCCGAACCGCAGGCCTCCGTGGGCATCTACAGCGCGTGCTACAAGATTTCCATCATGATGACCATCTTCATCCAGGCCTTCAAATACGCCGCTGAGCCCTTCTTCTTCCGCAAGGCGAAAGACAAGGACGCGAAGGAGACCTACGCCGAAGTGATGACCGCCTTCGTGCTGGTCTGCTCCGTCATCTTCGTCGGCATTATGCTCTACATCGACATCGTGCAATATTTCGTGGGCGAGACTTATCGCGTGGGACTTCCCATTGTTCCTATCTTGCTGATGGCCAATCTTTTCCTCGGCATATTCTATAATCTTTCGATTTGGTACAAGCTTACCGGACAGACCAAGTTCGGGGCTTACATCGCCCTGTTCGGTGCAGTCATCACGCTGGTTTTCAACTGGCTGCTGATCCCGCGTTTCGACTATATGGGCGCGGCTTGGACCACCTTCGCCTGCTACCTCTCCATGATGGTTGTTTCCTACCTCCTGGGGCAGAAGTACTACCACGTCAACTACGACCTCAAGCGCATTCTCTTCTACCTCGTCTTCGCGGTCGCTGTTTACGGTCTGAGCTACGGCGTCATCCGCCTCTTCGGCATCGAAAGCATGGCCCTCCGCCTGGTGGTCAACACAGTGATTTTGATTGGGTATTTGGGTGTGTTAGGGGTGATGAACAAGGAGATGTTGCGGGGGATAATCCGTCGGAAATAATAGTGAAATTCTGAATAATAATGAGAATGTTCTGGGTCATTTTTGCCATATATTCCATTTTGTTTGTGGTATTGACCTATTTAAGGTATAAAATGATTTTCATTTTGGAAGAACATGGTGTGCGCATATCCAAATTTGCGCCCATAAATGCCGTTATCGTTAAATTCAGAAGGTTGTTACAGGCACAAGATGTGGAGGAATTGTCGCCAAAATTCAAGAAATACGCCGTTAAGGTAGCGTGGATATGTTGGTATTCGGCGATGTTAATTCTCGTTGGTATTTTTTTGTACGGGGTGTTTTTATGGTAGCCTAGGTATTTTGCCCGCACACCTGACGGCGTGCGAAAAAAACGCATTGGATTCCGCATTTCTACCGAGCCCTTCAGCCCTAACGGGCTGATTCTCGAATGTGACGTTTCCCGTGCGTTCAATAATTTCTGCTGGATTCTTGCCGAATAA
>JAGBPE010000228.1 GCA_017633495.1 Bacteroidales bacterium
GAGGTTAATACGGTTATTTTGGAAGGCAAAGTGCATATTGAGCTTAACAAATATGCTTCAAATTTCCCCAATCCCATTATCGTGATGGGTACACACGGTACCTCTGGTTTCGAGGAAGGCTACATCGGCAACAACGCCTACCGTCTGATCAAGGATGCCAAAGTGCCGGTCCTGATCATGCGCGAGAACATCGAAATCAAACGCGACCTGCATAACATCTATGCTCCTATCGACTTGAGCTTCGAGACTTTGCAGAAGATGCGCTACGCCACTTACCTGGCTAAAAACTTCGCCGCCAAAGTCACCATCGCAGGTGTTTACTATCCCAATAACGCTGACACTCGCCACATTATCAACGTTCAGATGCGTCACGCCTCCGACATGTGCGAGGATGCCAACGTGCGCCACGAAATGGTTCCGCTGACCGTGCAAAAGGACTATGTCCAAACGCTGCTGAACCACGCCCATGAGATGGATTCTAACCTGATTGTGATTATGCGCGAGGAGAGCGAGACCGACTTCAAGTCCAGCTCCAACATGACTGAAATTCTCTGTACATCCAAGATGCCGTTGTTCATTGTCCCCAATGTCTCGGCAGTAGGTCTCGGCAGATAATGGCGAAAACTGAGAAACGGACGCTCCGCGGGGGCAACATGCTCAACCCCGCCCCGGTGGTCATGGTCACCTGCGGCAGCACCCTCGACGAATACAATATTATAACGATTGCATGGACGGGTACGGTGAATTCCGACCCGCCCATGTGTTCTATTTCCATACGTCCGCAACGGCATTCGTATGAGATTATCAAGCGCGAAGAGGAATTCGTCATCAATCTGGTTAACAGAAAATTAGCTTCTGTTGCCGACTGGTGCGGAGTGCGCTCGGGCAAGAAATACAACAAATTTGTGGAAACAGGGTTGACTCCGGTGCGCGCCACGCAAGTGAAAGCGCCTATGATTGAGGAGTCGCCCGTCAACCTCGAATGCAAAGTCACACAGGTGATTCCGCTGGGCAGCCACGACCTTTTTATGGCAGAAATAGTAGCGGTACATGTGAATGGCAAACTCTTCAACCCGAAAACCGACGCCATCGACTTGCAACGCGCCGATCTCGTTGTCTACTCTCACGGACACTACTACGCCTTGGGCGATAAACTCGGCAAATTCGGGTTTTCTGTGGAGAAAAAATAACACCCGTACTGAACTTTTGCGCTCTACCTGCGTCTATCAAAATCGGATGGTCAGAAAATCCAAAAAATAGTATCTTTGCCGCCTTTATGGAAAAAAGAGTGAATAAAACTTATAACCTGATGAATAATAGAATCTTAATCGCCATTTGTGGTTTACTTTTCGCAGCGTTTTCTGTCACTGCGCAAACCCCTAACAAAAACTACCAGCAAGACAAAACCAAGATGGACCAGCTGCTCAACGCCATCAATGCCATGTATGTGGATTCGGTGGACTTTGATCCCCTGGTAGACAAGGCCATCGACGAGATGCTCAAGGAGTTGGATCCGCACACCGCTTACATCCCCGCCAAAGACGTGCAAGCCATGACCGAACCGCTGCAAGGTTCCTTCGACGGTATCGGCGTGACTTTCCAACTCATCAAGGATACCATTAATGTGATGGAGGTGATTATTGACGGACCTGCCGAAAAGGTCGGACTGATGGCCGGCGACAAAATCGTCATGGTGGACGACACCTTGGCTGTTGGAAAGAACATCTCCAACGATTGGGTTCGCAAACACCTGCGTGGCAAAAAAGGTTCGAAAGTGAAAGTCTCTGTGCGACGCGGTCGCAAGACAGAACTCCTTGATTTTGTGATTACTCGCGGCGCCATTCCGATGTACAGCATCAATGTCAGCTTCATGGCCGACTCAACTACCGGTTACATCAAGCTTGAACGTTTCGCTGCTACCTCCACTACCGAACTGAAAAAGGCCATCCGCACTCTGCAAGAGCAAGGGATGGAGAACCTGATTCTCGACCTGCGCGGCAACGGCGGTGGCTACCTCAACGTCGCTTTCGAGATTTGCGACCAGTTCATCTCCGGCAAACGCATGATTGTCTACACCGACAATTTCCGCAAAACCGGTGAAAAATACTTCTCCTCTGAGGAAGGACTCTTCGAGAAAGGCAAGCTGATTGTGCTGGTGGACGAAAACTCAGCTTCCGCCTCCGAGATCACCTCCGGGTGCATCCAAGACTGGGACCGCGGACTTATCATCGGACGCAGAACCTTCGGTAAAGGATTGGTTCAGAAACCTTTGCGCCTTATTGATCAGTCGGAAGTGCGCCTCACCATCTCCCACTACTACACTCCTACCGGCCGCTGCATCCAGAAACCCTACGACGATGGTTTGGATGCTTACTTCAAAGATCTGCAAACCCGCGCCAACAATGGAGAATACTATACTGCAGAAAATATCAAATTCCCTGATTCTCTGAAATTTAAAACGCCCAACGGCCGTGTGGTTTATGGCGGTGGCGGTATCATGCCCGACATCTTCATCCCGCTCGACACCACCAAATACTCCACCCTCTTCAACGAGATTGTGCGAAAAGGCGTTTTCGGCAATTTTGTGATGGATTATTTGGAAAATCATCGCGACGAATTGCAAAAACAGTATCCGAAATTTGAAGATTTTCAGAAAAAATATCAGATTTCTGACGATTTTTACAAACAATTCATGGATTTTGCCAAGGAAGAGGGCGTGAGTGACAAGGCTTCATTCGTCTTTAGCGATTATGCCAACTCCTTCTTGAAAGAGAACAAAGCAAAACTGGATTCGCTGTATAAGAGCGCAGAAGAGTTTGACCAGCAGACTTTTGACACGATGTTCTCCAACTATATCACCCGAACATACGCTGAGATGCAGCACCTGCGCAACGAAGAGCACGCTGCTGAATTCATTAAGGAGTATCTGCGCTTCGAAATCGCCCGCGGACTTTATGGCTACGGTGACGCCTACCGTGTTTTCTTGGAAAGTGACGACACCTTCCAACAGGCCGTCGAGATCATGCATAACAAGAAGATTTTCAAGAAATACAAAGTGGATTCAGGGAAGTAGAGAGAGGAGAAGATGAGAAGATGAGAAGATAAAAAGATGAGGTGATGAAGAGAGTAGCCTTTTTTGATGATAAAGTGCAGATACGCAGAGGCGCTGCTATACTGTTCTGCTGTCTGGCTGTGTTGTTGGGCGGCTGTGATTTCTTCAATCACGACGAAAGTTTCGACAAAACGCTGTTACCGGGCTCCTGGGTGTCAGGTACTTTGCACGAACATTACAATGCTAACGGAACTGGCTACACATGGGACACAGCCGACGACGTGACCGAAGCAGAGGCTCAAGTTTTCTCCTGGAAGTTGGAAGGCTCCACCCTGACGCAAATCCACCTGATGGAAATGGGCGGTAACGTACCGAAAACCTATACTGTTACAAAGCTGAGCGCCACAACTCTCGCCTACCACGACGATTACGGAAAATCCTACACCTTCACTAAGGAATAATGAAAAAGGGCCTGAAAATAGGTTTGATATCCTTGGCATCGCTGATTCTGGTGATAGCCATAGCGGTATCTGTCCTGCTTTTTAGCATTTTTTCACCTTCCAAACTGGCGAAAATTGTCAACAACCAAGCCGATCGTTTCATCACTTGCGATTTTCATATCGACAAGGTTGGACTCACTTTCTTCAAAACGTTTCCCAAAATCGGACTGGATTTGGAAAATGTAGTGCTGAAAAATCCTCAAACGGCAGCCGTGTCTGACACATTACTATATATGAAAGAGTGTGTGGCGGCGCTCAATATACGTGAACTCATCAAGAACCAACATGTGGAAATTAACGATTTTTCACTGAATAATGGTTTGGTGAATTTGTACATCGATGAGCAAGGCAATGGCAACTACAATGTTTTCGTCTCCGATCCTAACGACACCTCCTCGGTTAATTATACCATTGATTTACAAAAGGTTAAAACCAAGGATGTAGATGTTCGCTTCCTGAACAAGCAGTCGAAACTCAAAGCGGATTTGCGACAGGTGGATTTGACAGTGAAAGGGGCCTTTGCAGAACAGAATATAGATGGAAAGTTGGAGGCCAATGCCAAATCGCTCCTTTTCATCATGGCCGACAGCACGAAAATCAACCTCACTGGAGAGAATTTGGAAGCCTCTTACGATGGCTCTTTCACAAATTTTAACCTGGTTGACGGTGAGGTGGACATGCAATTGCAAAACGCTCGGCTTCTTATTGATACTGCCTTATACATCAACAAGTTAGATGCGTCTTTCTTTTCGAAGTTGTGCGCAGACTTCGATGCACAACGGTACGATCTGAAAGAGACTGTCCTCAAGGTGGACGGACACTCCCTTTTGGTGAATGGTTTGGTAAAACAAGACACCACCCGCCACGGATTGTACACCGATCTGCAATACGAAACCGACGAATGGAGCATCCAGGACATCCTTCCCATCATTCCGGAGGTAGTCATCGGTAACACGCTGGATGACATAACGATAGAAGGGAAAATGCAGATTCAGGGAGAGATAAAGGGTACCTATTACCCCAACCATTTGCCGCTCATCACGTCCGATATTGCATGGAAAAACGGATCTTTTGCAATGAAAGGTCTGCCGCTCGATTTTGAAAAGGTGAACGGTCGCTTCGACCTCGATTTGGACCTCAACAATCAGAGCGATCTGACCGTCAAATCGCTCTCCGCCACCACGCGAAAACGTAACCAACTGTCGGCCTCTGGTACGATTAAAAACCTGTTTGGCAAGATGTTATGCGATATTGTCGCCAACGGAAACCTGCACATCAAAGACTTCAAAGACTTTCTGCCGGAAATCTTCACACAATACGATGGCAAAGCGGATGTCAAAGTGAAAACGCAACTTGCATACGATCCTAAAACGGCATTCTCTGTTGACAATATCTCCAAAGCGGTCATCAACGGACAGTTTAAGGACTTGGAACTGCTGTACGATGATACGATGTCCGTATATTCGCCTGATATGCAGGTGGATTTGACATTCCCCGTGACTGAAAAACCCTACAAAATCGACGAATGGCTCAATGCAAAGGTGAAAACGAGTGAACTGTTGATTAAAAACAGACGTTCGCTCGCGCGGAAGGAGATTGCCGGCACTAACATTCAGTTTGATGCTTACACGAACAATCTGTTAGACAGCACGGTAGAGTTTAAATTCGCCACAACTTACAAGCTGAATCAGCTCAACATGTGGGCGGACACGGTTTCTGCGCAATTCCATCAGCCTGAGGGCAAATTTGTGATGAAAAACATGAACCAAATGCGGTTGGATTACGCTGGAAATGTTGTCAAACTCAATGTGGGCAGCTCTGGTCGCCCCGCAACCACCAAAGAGAAAGACCTCTACGCCTTTTTCACAGAAAATATTGACTTGCAGGCTGAAATCGACTACAAAGAGCATGAGGAAAATCCGCTGTTGCAATGGTCGCCTGTGGTGAAACTGCAAGCCAAAAATGCCAAAGCTGAGATCCGGGATGTAGAGCACGCCATGGAATTCCCTGAGCTGAATATTGATTTCAACCCGAAGAAATGTGTGTTAAAAAAAGCAAATATCAAGTTCGGAGAATCCAATGCTTCAGTGACGGGCACCATCACAGGCATTGAACCCTACCTCCGCCAAAAAGGTCTGCTCAAAGGCAACTTGGAATTAGTCGCCAACTATTTGAATTTGAATGAATTGATTGCTTTTGTAAATGGTTTCGGTGCACCGGATTCTTTGGTGCAACAAGCGGAGGAGGTTGCGGAACAGACAGGGGATTCACCCTTTATCGTGCCGTTCGGTGTGGATGTCAACATGAACACCACCATCAAGAAAGCGTTGTACGAGGAGACAGAATTCCGCAACATCGCAGGTCGCGTCTATGTGAAAGACGGTGTGCTGGTGTTGGAGGAGATGGGTCTCACCAACGATGCCGCGCGGATGCAGCTCACGGCCATGTACCGCACCCCGCGCATGAACCACTTGTTCCTCGGCTTCGATTTCCATCTACTTGACATCAAGATAGATAAGCTCATCGCCATGATTCCGGAAGTGGACACCATTTTGCCGATGTTGAAGGCCTTCAGCGGCAATGCAGAGTTCCACTTTGCAGCGGAAACCTACCTGAAATCCAACTACGACATCAAATACTCCACCCTGCGCGGAGCCGCTGCCATCAATGGCCACGACTTGGTGGTGCTGGACAACGAAACCTATAAAACAATCGCTAAGAAGTTGATGTTCAACAAGAAAACGCAGAACAAGATCGACAGTCTATCCACGGAAATCACCATTTTCCGCAACGAAATCGATGTCTATCCGTTCTTGCTCTCCATCGACAAATATCAAGCCATCATCTCCGGACGTCACAACTTAGATTTGACTTACGATTACAACATCTCCCTGATCAAACCTATCCGCATCGGCTTGGATATCATCGGTTTAGAAGACAGATTGAAGTACAAAGTGGGCAAAGCCAAGTATGCCACCATGTTCCAACCCGAAAAGCAGAAAGTGGTTGAGAGCAAGATACTTGAACTTAAAACGCTCATCAACAAGACATTACAAGAAAACGTCAAAGAACAATAGCGTGTTCATGGCGACTCCAACGTCATCTTTGCTAACTACCAAAAAAATCGTATCTTTGCCGCCGAATTGAAAGATGACGATGGATTTTGAAGATATACGACCCTACACGGACCTTGAATACAAAGAGGCATACTATCGTTTGATGGATGACCGACGTTTTCAAGACGCCATCACTATGTGCATTCCTAACTATTCCGTTGACCAATTCCGCAAGGATTTTGAAAATTTTAACACTATTGAAGAGGTGCAACGGGATTTCGACAAAAGGTTCGTGGATGCATTCATCGCGCAGTCTTCCAATGGTGTTACGCTGAAAGGCATTGAAAATATCAGCGACGACAACGCTTACCTGTTCATCGCCAACCATCGCGACATCACCTTTGATCCAGCACTGCTGGAATACTATTTCTTCATTGAACACCGCAAAACCTCCCGCATTGCCGTTGGCGACAACCTCTTCACAACTCCACTGTTGGGCGAAGTGGCGAAATTGAACAAGATGATCAAGGTGAAACGGAGCGGTACCATGCGTGAAAAGCTCGAAAATTCCCAAAAACTGGCCGCTTACATTCAGAAATCCATCTTAGAGGATAACGAATCTGTGTGGATTGCGCAACGCGACGGTCGCACCAAAGACGGCAACGACTACACCAAACACGGTCTGGTGAAGATGCTTACACTCGGCAATCACGATAACCTCATCGAATTTTTGCGCCAGATGAAGATCACCCCCGTGACCGTCTCCTACGAAATCGAGCCGTGTGACAAGCTGAAAGCCAGAGAGTCGGCCATCAGCGAACATACCGTGTATCACAAAAAACCGGGCGAAGACTTCGAGAGCATCAAACAGGGCATTTTCGGTCCGAAAGGCCATATGGCCCTCACCATCGGCACCCCCATTGATCACGAATTGGACACGATCCCGACCGATCTCTCCAACAATGATCAGTTGCAATATGTTTGCCAAATCATTGATAAACAGATTTATAGAAATTACACGCTCTTCCCGAACAACTATATTGCACACGATTTGCTGCATCAAAACGAAGACTACAGCGAGTTTTATACTCTCGAAGAGAAAGCCACTTTTGAGCAATATCTGCAAATGAAATCCCGCATTGAGGATGTTTCCGAGGAGAAGATGCGCGAAAATCTGCTGAAAATTTACGCCACACCTGTGGACAATCATTACAAAACAATATCCGAAGAAATTTAACCATTTTTAACGCAATATGGACGAACTACAACCCCCGTCGCAACCGAAAGTTTTAATTATCCGCCTAAGTTCTATTGGCGACATTGTGTTAACCACGCCTGTCGTGAGAGCAGTTAACGAACAACTACCTGATTTTGAAGTACATTACCTCGTAAGAAAGGATTTGGCATCCGTCATTGAGACCAATCCGCACATCCATAAAGTGCACGCTTACGACCCCGAAAACGTGAATCAAACCATCGAGGAATTGAAAAAAGAGCAATTCTCGGTCGTCATCGACCTGCAGAAGACGCTCCGTTCACGTAAGGTGGTGCGCAAGCTGGGAGTGCCCTCTTACACCTTCAACAAGCACAATCTTTCGAAATGGATTTGCTACCGCCTCAAGATGAACGGCATGCCTGAAACGCACATCGTGGAGCGTTATTTCGAAGCGGTGAAGGTCTTGAATGTACACAACGATCACAAGGGTTTGGAATTCTACATTCCTGAGAACCAAGGTTTTGACGAGGATGATTTGCCCATGATGTTTGAAGATGGTTTCGTGGCCATCGTGTTAGCGGCACAACATTTCACCAAGCGCATCCCAGTCTCCAAAGTAGTGGAGATTGGCAGCATTCTGCACAAGCCCATTATGCTGTTGGGTGGCAAAGATGTGTACGAAGAGGGCGAGCGAGTGGTTTCGCAACTCGGTGAGCGCGCCACCAACGGCTGCGGCAAATACTCGCTTTACCAATCGGCAGCCATCTTGCAACATGCTGACTGTGTGATCACTGGCGACACTGGATTGATGCACATCGCGGCGGCGCTGCATAAGCCCACTGCGGCCATCTTCGGCTCCACCATCCCTGAATACGGTTACTATCCCTACATGCCCGGCGAGCGTTACAACTTCCGCAACTTCGAAGTGTGCCCGCTCAACTGCCGTCCTTGTTCCAAATTCGGAAGTTCCAGATGCAAACGGAAGCATTTTAAGTGTATGAACAACATCTCCGCGACAGAAGTGGCGGAGTGGGTAAACCGGTTTTAGGTTTACACGCTTAGGGGTTTAGAAGGTAAGCGTTTTATGTTTTGGACGATGGCTCGGTTTTCTTTAACCGAGAATTTCACTTCATAGCCGTCGAATGGGAAACCATAGACGCGGGATTCGTCGTGGTGGTAGGCGGGACGTGGGTCTTGGGCGAGCACTTCGCGTAGTTTCACCAGCTTTTCAACCGGCATTTTCTTGGCTATCATTTCGGAAACTTCCACTTCCAGTTGGTAGTTCTCGTGCTCTTGAGTAAACCCTTTCGACGCTTCCGGATGGCAGTCGGTGGTGAGCAAATAGGGCTTGATGTCGTAAATGGGCGTGCCATCCATAAGGTCAGCGCCACCTACTAACAGCGTGGGATTCTTGGGGTTAAGGTCCACCTCGACGAGCTCCACGCAGGAGAGTCCGATGGGATTGGGACGAAAGGGCGAGCGCGTGGCAAAGACACCCATGCGCCGGTTACCACCAAGTCGGGGCGGACGGACAGTAGGTGACCACTGCTCCTGATGTGCCTCCGAAAAGTCCCAAATCAGCCACAAGTACGAGAATTCCTCGATGCCTCGTAACGCTTCCGCATTGCGGTATTCTGGCTCGAACACGATGCGCATCCGCAACGACGGCACCAACCCGCTCTGCCGCGGAATGCCGAATTTCGACGGGAACTCGCTGTGTGCCCGCGCCACTATTTTCATATTCTCAATCATGATGGCAAAAATAGCAAAAAATCCAAAGAAAAATCGTACTTTTGCGCAATTAAAAATAGTGAGATGGAAAAGTGTTCCGAGACCCCTTTGATGAAACAATACAACCACTTCAAGGCGCAACACCCAGACGCCATTTTACTCTTCAGAGTGGGGGATTTTTACGAAACTTACGGTGAGGACGCCATTAAATCGTCCAAAATTTTGGGAATTACGCTGACCCGGCACGGGAAAGGCGCGTCGCAGACCGAGCTGGCGGGCTTTCCGCACCACGCCCTCGACACCTACCTGCCCCGCTTAGTGCGTGCGGGCTATCGTGTGGCCATTTGTGAGCAACTGGAAGATCCTAAACTGACCAAAACACTCGTGAAACGCGGTATCATTGAATTGGTTACACCTGGTGTATCTATCAACGACAAAGTGCTCGAACAGCGCGAGAACAACTTCCTTGCCGCCATCCACCTCACCGATAAAATCAGCGGTATCGCCTTCCTTGACATCTCCACCGGCGAATATTACGTGGCGGAGGGTAATGACGAATACCTCGACAAGCTCTTTCAGAACTTCAAACCGATGGAATTGGTGATTCAAAAGGGGAAATCGCAAGCGTTCCAGCAACGTTTCGGGGAGAAAATGCTGCTCACCCAACTCGACGACTGGGTTTTTAAGTCCGACTACACCTTCGACCTGCTCACCAAGCACTTCCAAACCAACTCCATGAAGGGTTTTGGTGTGGAAGAGCTGAAATTCGGACTCATCGCCGCAGGTGCCGCCCTACACTACCTTTACGAAACGCAAAACCATAAAATCCAGCATATCACAAAGATAAGCCGCATTGAAGAGGATCTCTACGTGTGGCTCGATAAGTTCACCATCCGCAACCTCGAATTGATTCATTCGCCCAACGAAAATGCTGTCACACTGTTGGACGTGCTGGACGAAACGCGCACGCCTATGGGTTCCCGTATGTTGCGAAAGTGGATTTTGATGCCGCTAAAAGAAAAATTGCTGATTGAAGAACGACTCTCTGCGGTAGAATATCTAATTGAAAACCAGAATTTTGCAAATCAGTTGGAGGAGGTTTTCAAACCGATGGGCGACATGGAGCGCATGGTTTCCAAAATCGCCACCGGCAAAATCAATCCGCGCGAGATGTTGCAATTAGCGAATTCTTTGCGGGCCGTGGAACAACTGAAGGGCCTTTGCGAAAGCACGGAATCGCCTATCCTGCAGAATATTGCGGAGAAACTCAATCCTTGCGTGAACGTTGCCGCCCGCATCGAAAGGGAGATCACCGAAGATCCACCTGTGGTGGTGAGCAAAGGCGGGGTGTTCCGCAGCAACGTCAATGCCGAATTGGATGAACTGACCGCACTTGCGACCAACAGCCGTGGCATTTTGGCTGACATCCAGCGCCGTGAGGCCGAACGTACCGGCATCTCCTCCCTGAAAATCGGTTTTAACAACGTTTTCGGCTACTATTTGGAAGTGACCAACACCTACAAGTCGAAAGTGCCGCCAGAGTGGACCCGCAAGCAGACCCTCACCGGCAGTGAACGGTATATCACCGAAGAATTGAAAACGCTGGAAACCAGAATTTTAGGTGCACAAGAAAAGATATTGGAAATCGAAGCGCGACTCTATAACGAACTGGTGCTCAGTCTCGCTGACTATATTCCACTTATTCAAAACAATGCCCGCTTGTCCGCCCGTCTGGACGTGCTCAACTCCTTCGCCTATTGCGCTGTGCAGTACCACTATACCAAACCGCAAATCAATGAGGGTCAAAGTATTAGCATCAAAGCAGGACGACATCCCGTGATTGAACGACAACTTCCGCCCGAAGAGCCTTACATCGCCAACGACATCCATCTGGACAACGAAAAGCAGCAGATCATCATCATCACTGGTCCGAACATGTCAGGTAAATCGGCTCTGCTGCGACAGACCGCCCTCATCACGCTAATGGCGCAGATGGGCAGCTATGTGCCTGCCAAACAATGCTCTATCGGGCTGGTCGACAAGATTTTCACCCGCGTGGGCGCTTCCGACAACATCTCCACAGGCGAATCCACCTTCATGGTAGAGATGAACGAAACCGCCAACATCCTCAATAACGTCACCAACCGCAGTTTGGTGCTGTTAGACGAAATCGGCAGAGGTACAAGTACTTACGACGGCATTTCTATCGCGTGGTCCATCGCTGAATACCTGCACGAAAATCCCTATCACCGCGCCAAAGTGCTCTTTGCCACTCACTATCACGAGCTCAACGATATGGCTGCACAGTTTCCTCGAATCAAGAATTACCACGTGACAGTCAAGGAGTTAGACAACAAAGTCTATTTCCTGAGAAAGTTGGAGAAGGGTGGCAGCGAACACAGCTTCGGTATTCACGTAGCCCGCATGGCCGGAATGCCCACCGCCGTACTGCGTCGCGCCGAGGATATCCTACAGCAGCTGGAGCAATCTCGCGCCAATAAAGGCAAGGACGACGTGCGCATCGAGAAATCGCAAACCGACGGCTACCAACTGAGTTTCATCAACTTAGACGATCCGTTATTGCTCGACATCAAAGACATCATCATCGGTCTCGACATCAACAGCCTCACCCCCGTCGAAGCCCTCATGAAACTGAACGAAATCCAGCAATTGCTGACAGGGAAAAAGAAGTGATAACCCTTTGTTTTTCATTTTAAACTTCCCCCATACATGATTGTCACCTATTCATTGAATTACTTAAAAATGAGAAAATACTTACTATTAGCAGGTCTGTTTTTGATGGGCATAAGTATGCTCTTCGCCCAGGAAAACAGCTCTGCAAAGAGGTCTTTTACCCTCGAAGAGTGCTTGCAATACGCAGAAAACAACAATTTTTCCCTTCAATCCGCCGGCATCAACATCTCCACCTCGGAACTGAGCTATAAGCAGGCCAAATTGAACATTGCGCCGTCGGTGTCGGCATCGGCAACGCAAAACGTCAATTTCGGAAATTACGAGAAATCAGTGGGTTGGGGCGGCAACTATGGCATCA
>JAGBPE010000229.1 GCA_017633495.1 Bacteroidales bacterium
CCCGAACGTTGAATAAGTTCTGTAGTAAAATTCTCCTTGCACAAGGACATGGAGACGCGGTTGGGTTGCGCCGTCACCTGCTCAACAGTATTACTGATGCAGCCGTTGTCGCGACCATCAGCGCAAGTCGTGATGACAAAAAGGCCATACTGGATGTTGAAAAGAGGATTGCTCATACTATCGTTGTTTTAACTAATTGCAGCTCTAAAATTGCGTTTTTCCTTTGCGAAAGAAGTCCGTTTTCGCGTTGCAAAGATACAAAAAAAGAGACCTATTGCCATTTCGAAAGCCGTTTGGAGCGTTTCCGTTTCATGGCCGAGGAGGCGTTTTTGCGGGCTTTCAGCAGTATTTTCCGACCTTCAAGGTTCCGAGTATAGACAATTTCACACTCCCCGATGTATTTTTCCCACAGCTTTTGGAATATCTCAACGCTTTTCTTTTTCGAAGACAAAATCGCAGGAACCGCGAAATAGTCTGTCTGCCTGACTCTTCCCAAGAATTTGCTGTGTTTGATGATCAGGTATCTAGGATTGTCAATGGGATCGAGAAATTCCTGCAGAGCTTGGACGAACAGATTGTTCTCCTCCGCTGGAAGATTGGCGCAGCTGACAAAAATCGATCCGCTATTTTCAGTGACGTGCAACCCGACATTCTTGATGGACGATTTTATCACTCCTTGAGACGACATCGTTTCCAAAATCGCAATGGAAATCTGTTTCACCACCCCTTCCACCGTTCCCGTTTTGAGATATTTTGCGGTCATGACGCCAAGGAAAATGATAACGACCACCAATGCGAGGGTGGTAAGAAAGAAAAACGGAATGATTCTCAGAAGGAGATAATAACACACAAAAACGATTGCCAAAAACGACAAAACCATGGATTTATACCCATAAAACAGCAACGACTTAGTGGTCAATCGGGGAACATCGACACCCGTGGAGAGGTTCATCGCCTTGTTTTGGCTATATCCAAGATACAAAGCATCGTTCCACCATTGCCGTATCCAATCTCTATTCTTGGCAAGCTTCAAAGTGTTCTCTTTAAGCTTCTCAACTCTTTTCTTCAGCACAAATTCCCTGTAACTCGGGTCATCCAAAATCCTTTCTATTCCTGACATAATCTCGTGGTTGCCATAGTAAGACGGCGCCTCAAAACCTTTGAATCGGGTGTCTAATTGCACGAGATCGGAGGTATATATCCTAAGATCTTCCAAATCATTGTCTGAAATGGTGCCAAACCTGGAAAAATCGTTCTTGTCAGGGAAGTCGATGGTGGCCAGGTGCCAGATATTCGACACCTTGTCAGGGTTATGCTTGTCGATGCGGATGGCGCGTCCCCGCATCTGGTTAGAGAGCATATAAGAGCTTACCGTGCTGGAGAGAATCAGCGAATTGATGGAGGGCGCATCCCAGCCTTCGCCGAGCAGCGCCTGCGTACCAACCAGCACCGTGAGGTCACCCGCACAGAACATCTCCGTAATGATCCTGACGATATGGTTCCGAAGGCTCTCCTTGGGGGTGATTCTGACGTAGTTATCATCGTCACCAAAACGACCGATGTTGACAGCATCTTTAGCAATATCATTGTCTGACAACAACTTATAGAGTTTGCCAACGGTTCTTTCCGGCAGCAGAATCAGGGAACCGCACAACACGCCGATGGAAACCAGAGATGTTTCGGGAGACGTCTCTGCATCTTTCAGTTTTCGCCAAATCGGCACCACACCGATACTTTGGCAGTTGGTATCATCCATCCGGATATAGTCGGTCAGGATAACCATGCGCAGCTTTTCTTTCAGCTGGGACGACTCCTGTTTGACAATCTGGACGATGGAGTCCAGTTTTCCCAAACTACCGGCAATCATTTTGCGAATTTTGACATTTTCGTCAAGAACGACCTTTTTGTTGGCCACCAGCCCCAAGCGCTTTGCATGGTTGAAATAGTCGTTCTTCTTCGACTCAAAAGGCTGAAACTCATCCCTTTCAATCTCCAAAAAGCCTTTGATGAACGTCGAGGCCTGTTTAAGGTCGAATTTCGGAAGGTCAGATTGTTCGGCATCGAAAAGTTCCAAAAACCTCTCCGAAATCGGATGCCCTTTGGAGTTCAGCAAGGAGGCGACGGAGACATAGAACTCCGGATTTTCGAAAATTATTTCCACATCGGAGTCTTCTGCCTCAAAAAACCTCATTTTCGACAAACCCTCCAACAACTCCGCGTCATTCAGGATCAATTCAATGAAATTTCTGACGTTTTGGCTGTATTTGTCCAGCAACTCCCGCTCATGCTGCTTCAGGAACGAAAAGTAGACATAATCCTGATGAGGGCACAGGTCGCCGTTTTTCACCAGTTCCGGAATGGAAATCACCTCGTCGATTTCTCCGCAGAGGTCCTGATAGCGCTTCCATTCGCCGAAATCCGCATCGTAGGGAGGCGTGGCCGTCAAAGCCAGCGTCTTTTCCGGCTTCAGATGTTCATTAAGGTAGGTAAGCGCTTTCCACCACTCCTTCCGCAGATGGTGCGCCTCGTCGAAACAGAGCAACGAAACATTTGCCGCTTTCAAGATGGCAATCACCTCATCAGCCTTCTCCTGCTTGAACCGTGCAGAAGAGGCGATGGAATCGGTCTCAGCAGGTTCCTGTTCGGAGTTTTCATCCATTGTTGGACTCTCTTCCTCCTCCGCACGCCCGCAAAAAGCCGCCAACAGTGCCTGATAGGTGGTCACGGTCAGGTAGCCCGGCTTCCGGATAAGGGTAGAAACAATGCCATAATCTTTCTCCTGAAGGAAAGAGGTGCAGATGCGCTCCCGCCACTGGTTTTTGATGGTGTTGGTAGGACAAAGAATCAGCGTCGGACGCTGAAGACGTGCAATCACCTCAATGCCGAGGGTAGTTTTGCCTGCCCCAGGAGCAGCAACGACGTGAAGCTTTTGGTCCCGCAGATGAAAATCAAGGTCGTCCAGGATTCTCTGCTGATAGCTTCTCCACTTTCCGTTAAAATGTAGGATACGCTCTTGTGGCATTACACAGTGTCTTTTTTTTTCGTTTTAAAATATCAAGCGGCAAAAATAAAAAAAAACGGGCACCGATTCATCATCAGTGCCCGTTTTGGGTATTGTAGAGACGGTGTGTGGTGTGATACGGATAACGATTAGAGAGGAGGTGATACAGCTTTTTCGGGACGGCAATAACCGTCTTTTTCATAAAAAAAATGACCCACAGGCAGTTCTTACGGTATGCAGGCAGGTACTATTATTGTTAAAAGGTATTCGGTAAAATTACAAATCCAACATCCCGAACTTTTGGGTGTAAGGAATGTGAATGTCGGTGAAATCAAACGAGACTTTTTCGTTGTCTTTTAGAATATCGTACATCCGTTTGCTTGCCGTGTCGGAGGTCAAGTAATATGAGGCGGATTCGCATTGCGCCTGCACAAGGAGTTTGACATCGTTTTGAATGATGATACGTGCATCCACCTCCAACACACCTTTTGATTTTGCTTCATACAGTATCTTCGCACTTTCACCCGATTTGCTGGCGTGGTATGCGTTGAACGGGGAGAGAAGAATATTTCGGAGCGGGAGATTTTGTATACTGTCTTTTACACAAAATTCGGCAACGGCAATGGTACTCATCCGAATAATGTAATCGTGTTCCAAAAAGTATTGGAAATAACCGAGCGCATTGCTGTGCAGGTCGTTAGTTTCGTCAAGCATGCGAATCACAAACCCCGTGTCACAAAAAACTATTTTGTCATCCTTCATAATTCCCTCCTCTTATTTCGTGCAAGTATTCGTCCACATCCACACCCGACCATATCGGCGTGGAAGCCTCAATCTTTTGTTTCAAATAGTCCATATCAAACTTTGGTTCAAACTCAATCAGTTCCTTCAACTTAAGGGAGGAACTGTCAATCGCACCCGTGATGATGTTTTGCTTAGCGACTGCCACAACCCCATACTTTCTGTACAATGGGTTTCCTGGATAGTTTGCAAGATACTCTTTGTCGGCATCTATTTTCACCGCACCGTCCTTTGTGTCCAAATGTATGTTGGACTTGTTTTTGCCTCCCGCATCAATAAGCGTGCCGTAATAATAGACTTCGGCATCCACCCACAGACTTTCGGTGCGGCGAAGTTCTGTTTCAGGCGTGATTTTCACCACCGACTGTTCGTTTTCAGAGGAATGTATGCCTAATGAAAGGTTGTTTTGGACGGCAAACCGCTGAAAATTCTCGAATGCGACCGCCGTTTTGGGTTCAAGAGCATCCAATGGGTTTGCTGTTGACAGCATCAATGTAAGAATAGAGGCGAATTCAACTGCCCTTTGTTTGCTTACGGTGATAACATTCTTCACAGAGCCGTTCTCAACGTGAAAGGTGGCAACAGGGCGGTCTTTTTTCTTGTCAAGGTCGAGCATAGCAGAGGCATACTCCAACACATCACGCATAAGAGTTATGTCGTAATTGTCAGGAGTGAGCGGCTCTGCACCATACTTGCCGTCTATGTGTATAATGACCTGCCCTTGGTTTTGCATTCCTTTTGTTTTTTCAGAATGCAAAAATACAACTTTTCTTGATATGCTTGCTTCTCTTTTTGTTTTTTTCGGTTTCTAGTGTTAAACCTGCGGGTAAAAGAACGCAGAACAATTATTAGCAGTAATCATCAATAGAATCGCCACCTGTCCATTCAAGACCTTGCTTTAATGCGAATTGCTTTCTTGCTCCTTGCTCTGTGAAAAAAGAACCAAGGTTGGTATGTAGGAATCCATTCTCTCTTGTAATGCCACACAAATACCAAGGCTTTATGGCATCTTGATTTGCCTTACTGAAGACCAATATGGTATCATCTACTTTGACTCGTTCGACTAATATGGTTTCGGCGTACTGGTTACGGGTGAATGTGTCACCGCCGTGTAAATTCGACAAATAATCTTCTAATGATGCATTGGGGTCTGTGGGGCAACACGGAAATTCCGTTTCGGTTTTCCAGTTCTTCTGAAAAGCATTCGGTGTCAATGACGGCTTAATATTGGGTTCTTCTATAGATTCTACATACGGAATAGCACTCTGTTGGGTTTGCAACAAATTAGATTTCTGCCATTCCTGCAATTCTTCAGTCTCGGTGGTATCCGTAATGTATATCCAGTCACCTAATGTTCCTTTCCCGCTTGGAATCTGTCTCTTCTTTGCCCAGTTCTCCATATTCTTCAATGTTCGCCGCCCCTCTTCCTTGCTAACTGTTC
Organism: Bacteroidales bacterium; assembly: GCA_017633495.1. Taxonomy (GTDB): domain Bacteria; phylum Bacteroidota; class Bacteroidia; order Bacteroidales; family WCHB1-69; genus F23-D06. Next base: position 5,244 of record JAGBPE010000229.1, read on the forward strand.
GCATCCAAGTGAAGTTTGGGTCTTCGTCAATATAATCATTAAGAATGGACGGATTTTCCAAAAATGCCTCTATACTGCCGCACCGCATCTCTATCTTCCAACGAGTTGTTGGATTGTTCAATGCATTCTCCAACCGAGTGACCCAATGAAGGTTCTCTGGACGGTTGTTACATCTATTACTGTCCCTATGGTCAACCACCAAATACTTGTCAGTAGGTTCTCCGTGAAAAGCGGTCGCAACGATTTGGTGTATGCGTGCTTGACCGATATACATATATCCATTCTTAGGATTTTGATTGCCAAAAGTCCAAACATCATCAACCTTCCTCTTTCGCTTGCCGTCCCGTGAATGGCGCAACACAGCACCATTGTCCCTTACGGAGTATGTCTCATCCTTATATATACAGGTGCGTTCTTGACTATAATCTTGGTCGGGTGTGAGCATAGTTAAAAGTTTTTTGCTTTTCGTTTCGCTGTTTGATAGTTTTGGTATAGTTTCAGTCCAATTCTATCCTTTTTGAAAGTTCTGTCGTGCGTTATCGGCAAGGTGGTCAATCGAATACTCTCAACCCCTAACTTGAACATTTCCATATCTTCTTCTGTAACCCTAAACATTGCCATTGCTTTCAACTCCGTATAAGGTACAAGCACATTGCTGACGACTACCGCCCCGTTGCTCGTAGTGGTGGTCATATTTTTTCCCTCAAGTTGCAAGATTTGGTCTGTGTCAAAAAAACGTACCATCATTGTTGGATTGTTACTAAATACAAGTCTGTCAGACTGTACGCTGACTATTATGTATGCGCTATCTCCGACAAAAGTTGGTGTGTAACTGACTGAACAACCCTCTTCTGCAAATGGATGATAGGTGTAACTCACACTTTGGGCTTGCATATGCACCGTAACGATGAATAGCAGAAACGGCATTAATATGGTCTTTTTCATTATTTTGCATTTGGTTTGCAAAAATACATTTTTTTCACTTTCTAAATAGAACTTATTGTCAGGTGCTTTTCTTATAGTCTCAATAAAAACGGGTGTTGAAAGCTATCCAGAACCCGTTTAAATCAATTGTATTTCAGGGGATTATTTCACCTCCTCGAAGTCCACATCTTGCACTTCGCTGTCACTGCCGCCGTGGTCGGAAGACAGGATTTGCGCCATACGGCTAATCGCTCGCCGGAACAACGTGTACTGTCGTGCGTCGGAAGCATCGAGCAAATCGTTAATCAATGCACTGTTTTCCTCTTGATTCACTTCGTTTTGGAGCATCGTCGCGTAAAACCGGCGGTGCTCCTTTGACAATATCAAGCACAGGTCAGAAGCAATCCATTCCGCTCCAGCCACGACAACATCAAACTCGCTGGCTTCGATGTTGATTTCAGGCGGCAGTGCTTGTCGTGAAAGCGCATACGCCATATACACGTTTCGTAATATGTGCACCATGTCCGATGCGTCCTTCTTAGTGAGCGCATGTTGGTCAGACCACGCATCCAACTTAATGAGGAACTGCCCGCTCAAAGAGTTCTTTAGCTCTTCCTTAGCGACAATGTATTCCATAATCAAATGAGTGGTTTAATGCGTTCGGCGGCTTCGCGGCAGCGGTCGTCCTGCGTGGCTAACAGGTCGGCGTAGATGATAAGCAGGGGCGTGCCTTGTTCTTTCCAGAACTTCCGATACACGAAGATGTCGCCCTTCGGGTCAGGAATCATCCGCCCCGTGGAAATCAACGGGTTGGCGGTGTCAGCCGTGTAGATGTCCCAGCGTTGAGGGGTCAAATACCCCTCCAACAGAGCAGCAGCCGGCTCACCGCTCCAGCTGAGTGAGTTGGGCAAAACGATATTCTGCCATTGGTCGGCCACTTCCGGGGTGAGGAATTTGAAACGGCAAAGGAACAGCTTGTCTTTCATGTTCTCGCCATAAAACATAGCCCACCGGTCAATCAGCGACGACCGTTTGCGCAGCACACGCGTCATACCGTTGTCGATGATGTATCCCCGTTCGGTCAGGTCGGTCATCGTGCTGTGCACCGACCCGACGGAGGTGCCGGTTTCCGCCGCAATTTGTCGGAAAGTCTTGCCGACATTATGTTTGTCCTGCAACAAGTGGAAGACGATTTTCAATTCCGCGTTATTCATAACCAGTTCAGTTTTAATGTGTTGTTCAAAAATATTGAACAAATAAAATATTTTGAACAAAAACGCTGCAAAGATACGAAAATAAATAAGATACAGAAATTTAAAAAATCAACGGGCACCGATTCATCATCGGCGCCCGTTTTGGTATTGTAGAGACGCGATTAATCGCGCCTCTACAGGATTATTCGTGATTATTTCACCTCCTCGAAGTCCACATCTTGCACTTCAGGGTCATTGCCGCCGTTGTTGGCGCCACCTTGAGAACCTTGAGGACCAGCTTGTTGGTTGAAGCCGCCGTTGAAGTCGGCACCGGGCTGTTGTGCACCGCCCTGTGCGGCGTACATCTTCTGGGAAGCTTCGTTCCAAGCGGATTGCAGCTCAGCCGTTGCGCTGTCGATGGTGGCGAAGTCCTTGTTGTCGTGCGCGGTCTTCAGCTTAGCAGCCGCAGCTTCGATCTTGGCCTTGTCGTCAGCGGGGATCTTGTCGCCGAACTCCTTGAGCTGTTTCTCGGTGTTGAACACCAGAGAGTCAGCGTTGTTCAGCTTGTCGATCTCTTCCTTGGCCTTCTTGTCGGCGTCGGCGTTGGCCTCAGCTTCAGCTTTCATGCGCTTGATCTCATCGTCGCTCAAACCGGAGGAAGCCTCGATTCTGATCTTCTGTTCCTTACCGGAAGCCTTGTCGTGAGCCGTCACGTTCAAGATGCCGTTGGAGTCAATGTCGAAGGTGACTTCGATTTGCGGGATGCCGCGCATAGCTGCCGGAATGCCGTCCAAGTGGAAACGACCGATGCTCTTGTTCTGAGCCGCCATGGGACGCTCGCCTTGCAGCACGTGGATCTCCACAGAGGTCTGGTTGTCGGCTGCGGTGGTGAACACCTGTGACTTCTGGGTCGGGATGGTGGTATTAGCGTCGATGAGCTTGGTCATCACACCGCCGAGGGTCTCCAGACCGAGTGACAGCGGGGTCACATCCAGCAAGAGGATGTCTTTCACGTCGCCGCTCAGCACACCGCCTTGGATGGAGGCACCGATGGCCACCACTTCGTCGGGGTTGACGCCCTTGGAGGGTACTTTGCCGAAGAAGTCTTCCACCACTTTCTGGATGGCGGGGATACGGGTGGAGCCGCCCACGAGGATCACCTCGTCAATGTCGGAGGTCTTGTAGCCGGCATCGGCCAAAGCCTTCTTACAAGGTTCGATGGTGGCGCGGATCAGGTCGTCGCACAGTTGCTCGAACTGAGCGCGGGTGAGGGTGCGCACCAAGTGTTGCGGCACACCGTCGATCGGCATGATGTACGGCAAGTTGATTTCCGTGGAGTTGGAGCTGGAGAGCTCGATCTTTGCCTTCTCAGCAGCCTCTTTCAGACGTTGCAGAGCCATGGCGTCTTTGCGCAAATCCACATTGTAGTCCTTCATGAACTCGTTGGCCAGCCAGTCGATGATCTTGTGGTCGAAGTCGTCGCCGCCGAGGTGCGTGTCACCGTTGGTGGATTTCACCTCGAAGACACCATCACCCAATTCGAGGATGGAGATATCGA
>JAGBPE010000230.1 GCA_017633495.1 Bacteroidales bacterium
GCCAAGAATCCCGCCATCAAGGGCATCAAGTTCCGTCGCAACTACGGCAAGTCGGCTGCGCTGAACACCGCTTTCGAAGCCTGCCAAGGCGATGTGGTCATCACCATGGATGCCGACCTGCAGGACAGCCCCGACGAGATTCCCGAACTCTACCGTATGATCAAAGAGGACGGCTATGATCTCGTATCAGGCTGGAAAAAAGTGCGTTACGACTCAAAACTCGCCAAAAACATCCCGTCGAAGTTCTTTAACTGGACCACCCGCCGCATGTCGGGTATCCAGCTTCACGACTTCAACTGCGGTCTGAAGGCTTACAAAAAGGATGTGGTGAAATCCATTGAGGTGTACAGCGAAATGCACCGCTACATTCCCGTCATCGCCAAGTGGGCGGGATTCAGCAATATCGGCGAGAAGGTGGTCATCCACCAGAAACGCAAACACGGCGTTTCTAAATTCGGCTGGGACCGCTTTATCAACGGCTACTTAGATCTGCTGACCGTCAGTTTCATGTCGAAATTCGGCAAAAAACCGATGCACTTTTTCGGTTCGCTGGGTTCGCTGTCATTCCTGGTAGGTATCGTCATCACCATTGTTCTGATAGCGCAAAAGCTCTACCGTATGAACCATCTCGTGCCGGGATTCCGTCAGGTTACTGACCAACCGCTCTTCTACCTTGCGTTGCTGGCCATGGTCTTCGGTTTGATGCTGTTTTTGGCCGGTTACCTTGCAGAACTGGTGGTACGCAACGGCTCCGACCGAAACAAATACCTGATTTCCGATCGTATTGAATAGATATCCTTTGTAGAGACGCGATGAATCGCGTCTCTACAGCAAACGGATCACCATAACCCTATGAAATTATTACCACAGACTCTTTTGCTCTTTGCCGCAATCATTTTAGCGGCATCATCATACGCGCAAGACATTCACGGCTGCGGCACGGTCAAGGACATTGACGGCAACGAATATCAAACCGTTATGATGGGCAAGGAGTGCTGGATGCGCGACAATTTGCGCACGACGCATTACGCAGACGGACGGGAGATCACACCCGCACCTGAAATCCCCAATCACGACCAGCAGAACGTCTTACGGTATGGTCGTCTCTACACCTGGAACTCTGTTCTCGGAGGTGCCGAGCCGACGGAAGAGACCGACGGCCGCGTGCAAGGTCCGTGTCCAGACGGCTGGCATGTGCCTGCCAACTTCGAGTGGATGGGCGTTGAGGATTTTGTAGGCTACAAAGACGAATACCGCTGCGGCACTGATGTCAACAACGTGGCAAAAGCGATGTCCGCTGCCGACAACTGGCGGTTCGACTTTATGACCCAAGGCGCCCCCTGCTGCATTATTGACAACATCTCAACCAACAACAGCACAGGTTTTTCCGTGCTTCCCGCAGGCAGCGTCTGGAACGGTCAGGCGGAAGGGTTCGGAAACAACGCTGGTTTCTGGACCTGCTCCGACGGCAGTCCCGACACTGCCCCTATCCACCGTTTTTACTACACAAATGCCACGGTGGAGATCAACTGCACCCCGAAAGAGGCCTTCTATTCGGTCAGGTGCGTCAAAAACGAATAAATCTCACTCATTATCTGTAATGGAACAGGACTGATAACCGATGAGCCGGTCGTATGAAGTGCCCTCTTCCTGATAGTATATATAAATATAGTATATATTATTAGTTTCGTAATGCGACCCCTCGATATAGGTGGCATCAATCGTGCCGCTACCGTATGGGACATAGACATATTGATAGTTATAAACGCCCTGTTTGAGCAGGAAATCAGTCTCCCAGAAATCAAATTCCTTGTTATAGTGCAATTTGGCTTCGTCAAGCAACTGCCAACCTGTTAATTCGCCAAAGACATAGACCGATCCGTCGGTGAGCGGATATTGACTCTTCAATGTGAAATGGGTGAAGACATAATCCTCGGAAAATTCGTTGCGCAGGTCGCGATTGCGGTAATAGCACCGTCCGTTGATATTGCCGCGACTTTCGTAAGCTGAATAGGGACGGGCCTCATCCTGCAGGACGTATGCATGCGTGTGATGGTTCACGAAAGAGATACCCACAATGTGATCCGCATTGGAGCGCAAGGTGGAGATATCAAAAGTATGGAACTCAGCACCGCCAGGGAAAGAATTCCGACCGTCCATGTAATCAAAATGGAGCTCACTGCCCACACCTGAATGGTAGGTAAGTCCGAGAATCGCATTGTCCCAACGTCCGTTTTGCTGAATGGTGGCATGGACCGTCTGCTGCGGGTTGCGGATACGGTATCCGCCCGTGAAGACCGTAAAGCTGACATCTTGATGCGTAAACCTATTGTTCACGTCGATAGCAGAGTGCACATCACAAACCACTTTCGCCGGCAGGGGCTCCACCACCATAAAGCGTTGGGTCAACACGGGATTGTCTGGCGTGTCATCATACACAAACAGTACATAATTACCTGATTTATTGAACGATATATTCTCATTCGGAAAATCAGCATGGTAATGCATATAGGGTTCAATCGTATTGAAGGAATGGTCATACAGGGTGATGTCGTCCTCCATAAAACCTTCAATGTATTCAATCTGGTTAAGATCTGACGGCTTCCAATCGTGGGTACAATGGATGAAAGTGTACTTCAGATGCCGGATTTCCAGATTCAGATCATCGAAAGAGATGTGGAAGATATCACCCAAGGTACCTACCGGTTCTGAGAGTTGATCCTCGGATGAAAGCAGCTTCACGCTGGCGATTCCATCCGCATAAATTCTGTTATCCATCTGAATATCATATTGTTGCGCTCTAGCAAAAAGAGCATTCACCAAAGCGAAAAGCAAGATAACGACAACTTTCTTTCTCATTTTTCATTCATTAAAAACACATCTGCAAAGATAATCTTTTCGGAAAAAGCAGAAGAAAAAATTTTTTTTCTCAAAAACGAATAGGATATTCAAAAAAAAGTTATTTTTGCAGCCAGATATATTAAACAATTAAAGGCATTAACAGTTTAAACAATTAAAGGAGACCCGCTATCGAAAAAACATCTACTTTCTTATTTTATTAACCCTATTAAAGAAAGGAGCATATCATGAATTGGAATGCCTTAACTGATAACGAATTGATAGCGCGTTATCAAGCCGGTGAAGAGACTGCTTTAAAGACCATCATACTCCGTTATGAAAGACGGCTGTTTTCCTATCTTATGGTGTCCGTCAAAAACAAAGAGTTGGCGGAAGACATCTTTCAAGACACCTTTATTAAGGTTATAAATACCATCCGTTCAGGAAACTACCAAGAAGAAGGTAAGTTTTTCCAATGGGTTATGCGCATAGCCAACAACCTGAAGATCGACTACTATCGTCGATTGCAGCGTATGCCCACTGTGGACGGAGGAGAGGAATTCGACATTTTCACCATCATTGGATCGAAAGACGAATCAGTGGAAGAGAAGATGATCCGCGAGCAAACATATTCCGACCTGACTCACTACGTGGAGTATCTGCCCGATGAGCAAAAGGAGGTCCTGAAATTGCGCATCTACAATGACTACAGCTTCAAGGAGATTGCTGAGATGACAAATGTCAGCATCAACACCGCTTTGGGCCGCATGCGCTACGCCCTCATCAACCTCCGGAAAATCATGTCCAAACACCACGTGGTTTTAGAGTAAACCCGATTCGGTTTTTGCGGCGAAACGCCAAAAATCTGCGAAATCTTGAGCCCGATTTTAACTAATTGGGCTCGATTTGTTAATAGCATTTTGACAACTACTTAATAATCAGCGAGAAAAAAATTTTTAAAAACTATTGACAAACAATTCACTTTGTATTATCTTTGTCGTGTTCAAAAAGGGTTGGCGATCCTATGGACAAACACCGCCGCAAGACGGCAGAACTCATTAACCTAAAATTGAAAACCGCCACTGAAAAAACAAAACATTAATCGACCTGTGTAAGACCGTGAGGACGATTAACGAGAAAGCAGGAAACTGCCGCCTCAGCGAAAAAGAGGCAACCTACAAACAACAATTTAATATTACAAACTAAAAAAACAAAAGACTATGAAAAAAATCTTATTATTCATCGGATTATCAATCTTTTCTTTCAGTGTATTCGCTGAAAAGGTCCCGTCTGTGATCGTAAACAAGTCTCAAGGCGGTCTGACCGCACTTGTTAACCTTTACAACTATGTAATCTACACGCCAGCATCGTTAACCGCATCCGGGTGTGCACAATTGGACTGTTCTGGCAGCGGATTCAGCGCCTGTCGTGTGCCCAATTGCACCAGCTTGCCTGTCAACGCTGGCAACTCCGTGGTTTATGTTAATGATGCGGCTAGGCTCCTGTCATTCAAGAATGCCATCAACGACGTGCTCACTCAGTACGAGACCGCACTAGAACAGCACCAATCTGCGACGATGAATGGCAATCCCAAAGGATCTGCAGTGCCTACTGTCTACACGAAAACCATCGCCATGGCAGGTTCGGCAGGAACATCTGGAAAAAAGAGCAAGATTGACACATACGTCATCCGAGGCGTTGTGACTGCGAGCACTTCAAATTCGTCCACAATGAAGATTTACATCGAAAAAGTGGACCTTATCGCTCAGTAATTAATCCTTTCTAAAAAAAGCCCGATCTTATGAAAACACGAATAATTATTATCGTTGGTGCTCTCTTGGCAACTTTGAACTTAGCAGGACAAGAATGGATTGGCAGTCAATTCACATTGGACACGATTATGGTAATGCAGGGTGTCCATACACCGGAGAACCCACATCTAATCAAATGTAAAATGCTGGACGACACGTTCTACTTTGTTGAGCAACAGAGTTTTCAAGACAAAAGTAACGGCCACCAAGCAGTTATCCACGCACTATCGACTGATAATTATGAACAGACGGAAATCCTGCTTCCCTTGCCCGAAAACGTCCGAAACAAGGAACGGTACGCTCGGAGTCTATGGATCAATGATTTCAGTCTCAACGGTGACTATCTGTTGGTGACTACGCAAGAAGAATTAATCCTTTATAAGCGAATCCATAATCAAAACTACCAAGTGGTCTCCACCTATCGTCATCAGAACTTGTGCATGGGATACCTTCACCAAAACAGGATCCACTTCTTTGAGGAAGACCATGACCGAGGGTTCAAGTGGTTTCAGAAAGATCTGGGCAGCGATTCGGCGGCACTCGTGCGGGAGTTCCCCTTTGAGGCGCCCCACGTCGTGCAAATCTACCCCAATCGCTATCTTTTCCACAACCAACAATCTGTATTCTTCCTAAGCACGAGATCCCCCCGCCTGGAGGTGTACGACTTGGACGGTCGCGTCCAGGACACTATACACTTCGATCTTTCTCCGTGGAAGGCTTTCGAAGACGAGTACATCCGACAGACACTGACTGTACCCTACGGGATCGAGCGTATCTACGCTGTGAAAGATCACATCTTCGACTACTCGTATCCGAAAGTCGCTATGCCTCTACGCGGGGATCTCCTGCTACTCTACATGCAATTTGACACACTGACCGGGAAATCGGTGCTGCAGTACGCCATCCGAAACGAAGACGGACTGACCAGCCGATATCTAAGGAACATCCATGAAGACAGCGTCTATCATGCGGCCCGATTCCCTTTCACTCTATTTCAAGGGGGTTATGACAAAGGAAATGCCTCCAACAACGACAAAATCGTTCAACTCACGTACAAAACGGATGTATCTTGGAAAGGAAAGACCCATAAAGAATATCAAAGAGCTGTGAATGACTATTTTGAAAACGGCACGCCGACTTTGGCCTACAAGATCATGCAATATACTCCTCAAAATAGAGAAAATGCAGCAGTATTCACCACCAGCGGGAATCAATTGTCCTTAAACGAAATGCCTTTTGAAAAGAGTGTTTTACTGCTACATCAAGACTTGGAGTGTTCCGGATGTGTGAAAGCCATCTATCAATTGATTGACCAGGCAGATCTCTCTGAAATCCACATCGGGCAAGTTTATCCCCATGTCATCAACGGCTTCTCTGCGTTCGAACTCAACAGCAAAATCAGAAAAGAGATGGGCAAGCCTTTCCGGCTATACTATGACACCTCCGCAAATTACGAGAATTTGACCAATCTTTCGAATCTACGACCCTCTGACTTCCCGTGCGTGATGTTCATTCAAAAGGGAGAAAGTCCAAGACTGTTCAAATCCAGCGACCTATTCACTGAAGATTTTCGGGTGGCCGAACTTAGCGAAACATTTCTGGAGGATTGGAGGTCATTCATCTCCGAAGATAGCGTTCCGTGACAGACTGAAAAAATTGTACCTTTGCGCCCTAAATTTTGACCTATGGCATATACGATTGACTTGACGCAAATAACGCAGTTCGACCACGTGGAGTTCGTGGCCAAACAGGTGGTGGAAGGTTTTATCACAGGCATCCACAAGAGCCCGATGCACGGTTTCTCAGTGGAGTTTGCCGAGCACCGTCCCTACAACACCGGCGAGCCTATCCGGCACATTGACTGGAAGTTGTACGCCCGCACCGACAAGCTGTTCGTCAAGCAGTATGAAGAGGAGACCAATCTGCGCTGCCATCTGGTCATCGACAATTCTTCGTCCATGTACTTCCCGAAACGGGACAAATACACCCTCGCGAAACCGAACAAGATCTTTTTCGCCGTGTATGCCGCCGCCGTACTGATGCAAGTTTTCAAGAGTCAGCGCGATGCCGTCGGACTGAGCCTTTTCTCTGACAAGCTGGAGTTGCACACGCATGCCCGTGGAGGCGATGCGCACCATAAGATGATCTACCGTGAACTGGAAAAGGTGCTGCAACCCATCGGAGACGACGTGCAACGAAAATCCATGGTGACAGACACGCTGCATCAAATTGCCGAGCAGATTCACCGTCGCTCGTTAGTCATCATCTTCAGCGACATGCTGGAAACCAGCCACAACTTGGACGAATTGTTGCTCGCTTTAGGGCACTTGCGCCACAACAAACACGAAGTGGTGCTGTTCCACACCTTCGACAAGCAGTTGGAATACGACTTCGCCTTCGACAACCGACTCTACCGATTTGTAGACATGGAGACCGGCAACGAGGTGAAAGTGCATGCCAACAACATCCGTGAATACTACCAACAGACCGTGCGAGACTACTTCCAGGAGATCAAAGTCAAATGCGGACAGTACCAGATTGACGTCATCCCAGCGGACATCACGCAAGGTTTCGAACAGATACTGCTACCCTATTTGCTGAAACGATCGCAAATGTATTAACAGAGACGGTGTTCACACCGTCTCCACAAACCAACGAAAACGTACTAACCAAAATCAATGAACGAACCACAAAACTACGAGAACAGAAAACTGACCATAAAAGAGTGGAGCGTCCAAGACCGGCCGCGAGAGAAATATGCCAAGAACGGCGCCGTAGCATTATCCGACGCAGAACTAATCGCGATATTACTTCGCACAGGCAACAGTGCTGAATCTGCCGTGGATTTGGCCAAGAAGCTGCTTGCCGTTTCAGGAAACAGTCTCAACAATCTGTCTGACATGTCGTTGCGAGAGCTTTCACAAATCAAGGGTATCGGTCAGGCGAAAGCCATCGCATTGCTCACCGCCTTTGAACTCGGGAAGCGTATCCGCTCCGAAAAAGTGGAGGAGAGTCTGCAAATCCTCAGCAGTCGTGATGTCGTGAACCTGATGCAGGACAAGATTGCCTACCTCGACCACGAGGAGTTCTGGGCGATATACCTCAACCAAGCCAACCGCATCTTACATACCTGTCAGATCAGCAAGGGAGGCATCAGCACCACGGGTGTGGACACACGCATCGTGATGCAGGAGGCGGTTCTGAATAAGGCCACACAAATCATCCTGTGCCACAACCATCCGTCCGGCTCGGTACGCCCTAGCCGCGCCGACATCCAACTGACAGAAAAGCTGCACCGTGCCGCCGAACTGATGGACCTGCTCTTGGTCGATCACATCATCATTCACAAAGAGCGGTATTATAGTTTTGCGGAAGAAGGACGGATATAGACGGCTGTTAGCTGTTAGCTTTTCAAATCACCAATGGTATTGATTATTAACATAAGACAAATTTGGCAAAAACGGAATGCAACAACCTTATTATCATAAAAACAAAAAAGCCAAACGTTTGAACTTACGTAAGGGGAGTAGACCTCGCAATCCTTCTCAAACGAATGGCGGTGCAAAAATACAAATAAATTTGGAATCTGCAATAAATAATTTAGAAAATCTTTCCAAAAGATATCTTGGAATCACTAACCTACAAGGATTCCTTACAGATTTGAGAGTTGCTTTGGGTATTCCTAATTCAAAAGGTGCAAGTAAGTATGGTGAAGTTAAGATTCCTAAAGACGGTGGAATTATATTGAAAGCGTCATTAAGAATAACCAACCATCAAGCCAATGCTGAACAATACATCATAAACAATGCAAACTATGAGTATAATTTAAGCATTGTGGTAAGGCGTAAACAAAGATATAACACCTTTATTCCAAATGAGGAAGTAATACTTGACGAATATGTTTATTATGGCAAGAACATTTCTAAAGTAGAAAATCCACTCTCTCAAATCATCAATAGCATTATTGGATTCTTACATAGCGGGGTATATGTTGATACAACAGGTGTTGCTTTTAAGAACACTTCACCGCAAACAAGAAACAATTATTAGAGCAAACTCAACAAAAATCCAATAATCACCTTACAATATTAACTCGAACCCCTCCCGAATGCGACCTGAACTCCGGCGCGTACATGCACTCGATTTCGGTGATGCCGTTGCTGAAGTTACCGGATTGCGTGGCGAAGAGGGTGTATTCGAAGACGTATTTGCCTTTCGGCAGCCAGTCGATGAAGAAGTGCGTAGCGGCATCCTTGGTGGCTTCGTAGTACCAGAGTCCGTCTTGGTATTTGTACTGCGAGAAGACGTTGACCGGCTCGAAGGCGGCGGCGCGCATGTCCTTGAGGTGCACGAACTCCATGTCACGGTCAACGGTGATGACCACCCGCACGCGCAGCTTGTCGCCCTTCTGCAACGGATGATTCTCCGTGATAGCCTTCAGCACCTCGCCCTTGTCGGTGTTCTCCACTTTGAAGATCTGTTTTTCAATGACTAAGTTCTTGTCGTCGCTGCGGGTAATCTTGTCGAGATTCTCGAAATACTGCCAGTAGAGGCCGCCCCACGCGGGACCATCGGTGCCTTTCTCTATACGCACATTCGCTTTGTCGGCGGTGATTTCCTCACCCGACCACGCCTTCTTGAAGTAACCGGTACCTGCCTCCGTCTGCGTGCTTTCGTCTGGCAAGCGCACATCCCCGACGGTGACCTCCACGGTCTTGTCTTCCGCCACGAGCGTCTTGTTCAGCAGCAACGCGTAGATGGCTTCCGTGGTCGATTTCGTGGTACCCCAGTTCTGGGTTTGCTTCTGCTTAAGCAGCCATAACTGCATCTGTGCCAGCGACTCTACGTCCTCGGGCGTGATGGTGTAGAAAGCCTCGATCAGCATCGACTGACGCTCAACGGGCTGTTCATACCAGAACCATCCCCTGCCCTGCTTTTTCCAGAACATGCCCATCTCCTCACTGTGCTGGGCCATACTCTTCAGATATGCGACAATCTCCCGCGCCACCTTCTGGTCGCCGTTGCGCCAAGCGGTTAGGGCAATCATGGCCTGTGTGTAGAATGATTCCGACTTCCAGCCGCGCAATAACGCCTTGTAACAAGTGTCGTATGCAACTTTGTGTTTGGCCGAGACTTTGTCTTTGTAGAAACTGCGAGCATAAAGGTAATGCGTCTCATTGACATAGTCGTAGTGATATTTCTTGCGATCGAGGTAACGTTTGTACATCTGTTCGTCCATGTAGGAAACGGCATTGCGGAGAGTACTGTTGGCCACGTCGACATTCACGCCGAGGGCCTTCAGGTGGCCGAAGCCTGCCACAATGTGCCGCGTGATGAAGTCGCTGCTCTTGCCGCCTGCGAACCACGGCCATCCGCCGTCGCCGTTTTGTGCCTGTTGCAACTTTCTCAACGTGGAGGCCTCTTCCTTGGCCATCCTCTTGAAGTCGAACATCGCTGCCAGTGCCTGCTTGTTAGCACCTTCGCGTTGCGCATCCAGCACCCACGGAGTCTCCTCCAACACAATCTGTTTCAGGTCGGAGTTCTTCTCCAACGCGGAGCAGAAAGCGTCGGGCGACTCTACCTGCCAGCGGTTGAAGACCTCTTCGATGACAGGATTGGACTTCAGGATATGCGTGGCGAGCGCGTTGGCGTAGTAGCGACTGAAGCGCTGCTCGTTGCACTCGTGCGGGTATTCCATCATGTAGGGCATCGCCTGGATGGCGTACCAGACGGGATTGGGGGTGCATTCCACCGTCAAGCGGTAATGTTTCAGGGTTGTAGAGACGCGATTAATCGCGTCTCTACCATCCGCCACGCCGAAACTATCACGGAATTTATTGAATGTAAACGTCTTCGAACCTTTGCCGGAAATATAGAACGGCATCGATTCGGTGACCATCATGCGGTTGGTGAGCACGGGCAGGGTCTTCTCTTCGCCGTCGCCAGCCACATCCTGCGGATCGGTGTTGCGGGCGATGATGCGGTAGGTGACGGCTGGTGCGTCCTCGGGCACTACGATGCGAAAATGGACCTCTTGGGAGATACCGGGGGCAACGTCGTATTGTACATGTCCCGATGTAGAGACGCGATTAATCGCGTCTCTACGGTCGTTGGCATTCGCACCATCATCGCATATCATCGCCACCGGTTGGTTGTTCACTGCATTGAAAAAATCCAACGTCACATACCCGCACAGGTGTTTGTCGCTGGTGTTGACCAGTTTAGCGGAGAAATCCATGGTATCGCCCTCGCGCAGGAAGCGCGGCGCGTTGGGCACGATCATCAAATCCTTGCGGGTCTGCATGAACTTCTCGAAACGACCGTACTGGAGGTCGGGATTATGCGCCACACCCTGCATCTTCCATTTCGTCAATGCATCGGGCATGGTGAAGCTGAAGAAGATCTCGCCGTTCGCGTCGGTGCGCAGTTGCGGATAGAAGAAAGCGGTCTCGTTGAAGTTGGTGCGGATCTGTGGTTCAGAAGGGGTGTTCCCGAGTTTCGCAGCCTCCTTTTGGGATGCTTCCTGTGCCATCATATCATCCACAAACACCACTGCCGGTTCCGCCTCAACAACTTCTTCGAATTGAACATCCTCTTCTACAGAGATATTGTCTTCCACCATATTGAGCACCACACCTCCCTTGGCATATCTACGATAACTTCCGCAATAAAAACTCTGCAAATCAATATACGGGGAAAAGAACTGAGGAGAATGGAATGGCACCGTGTTGAAATAACCGCTGTTCCACATATAGGTACCCGGAGTGAGGGTGCGGCCAAAACGAAGATTGCGTTGGTTATGTTGATAATCATAAACAAGGTTCAGATAATTCTGACCGCCCAACACATCCAACGAATAATCGTACATCGAACAGAGCAGCTCAGCGGAAATGGGTTTGCCGTCTTTGTCGGTCAAACGCACTTGCAATTCCTCCTGACTTCCCGGTAACGTCTTGTCGCGGAAACGCAAAAACTCGAAACGGATATCCTGTAAATGATTGACGATCTTTATGTTTGGGGTAATTTCAAAGGTATTGTTCTCGGCCATCATGTAGAGATGGACGGATAGCGTCCCGCGATCCGTCTGTTTTGTCGGCAGCGCAATGGAGACGGTCTTATTCCGCAATTCGTACCATTTGGCAAACACCACGGAATCATTATGCGCAATCTCGCACAACACTCGGGCATGATCCAAATAGGTACCGAAAGAGAATTTCAGTGTCTCGCCAGCATCAATCGAATAACCTGCTTTGCCTAACGAGTATAACGGATTATTCTGATTAAAATCATGCCAAAGTTGCTTGTAACCAGAACATTGATTCTCTTTTTTAGAATAGAGATGGGTTGTTCGTTCTACCTCAATCCAATCACCGGAGGGATCCTGAGCCTTGAACTTCACACGGTAGTAGCCTTTGGGCAAACCGGCAAGATGCGGGAACGAAAAACTGTTTTGGGAAGTTGCTGAGCATGAAATGGTTCCCGTCGCTATCCGAACAGAATCCCATTTCTCCTGCTGACTC
The DNA here is from genome assembly GCA_017633495.1 of Bacteroidales bacterium. Lineage (GTDB taxonomy): Bacteria > Bacteroidota > Bacteroidia > Bacteroidales > WCHB1-69 > F23-D06. Next base: position 12,170 of record JAGBPE010000230.1, read on the forward strand.
TCATGCTGAAAATCCAAATTCGGGAAGTTCTCCTGAAGTTGAGCCAATGGCATAAGCGTGGCATCGGCCTCTGATACAGGAAAATAATACCGATCTGGGGTTTTGAGTTGATAGATTTCGTACAAAATTTCCCCATTTTGAGGCACATCAGAGATGTTTTTCAGAGAAACAGAGAACATATTGTCAGTTTCTGACAACTCTATCTCTTCAGGCAAGGAAACAGCTAACTGCAAACTGCGCCGACTTACCCTCACGGTGGAAGTCTCCGTATGCGTCTCGCCATTAATATCCGTCACAACTGCCTCAACATCATAGACATACAGCGGCGTATATCGCTTGAGGGCAAGGTCTTCCTCGGTGGGAAAGGCTATGGTAAACGAACCATCCGCATCAGTTTCAGTCGTGCCAGTAAGGATGGTACGAGAATCACTGGAGGGACACCTATAACGCCACCACGGAAACTCCGTTCTGCGGGTCACCTTGTAGCTAACCGCCGCACCATCAATGGGATAGCCGGACAACGCCTCTGCGGTGCCCTTCACCGTGACGGTCTGCCCTACTTTGACTGCCTCTGCAGGCGCGTTCAACGTCACCTCAAAAGTCGGACGTTTGTACTCCTCCACAGAGAAGTAGTTGGCGCCTATATATTCCTTGCCATTGATTTTCACTTGGATGGTGAATCGACCCGTCAGTCCGTCAGCAGGCAGGTCAAATGTGCCGGAAACTGATCCAAAATCATTCGTTGTCAATGTTTTAACATCAATTTCTTGATCATTGGCATCATACAGATGAACGGTTACTTCCTGATAAGGCTTTAACTGGATTTGCCGCGTTTCGCCATGCGATGTAACCGTCTCACTGACAATTCCTTTAAAATAGACCGTCTGACCAGGACGGTATAATTTTCTGTCCAGAAACAGGTCGCACTGAGTGATGGTCTTTTCTTCTTGACTTCTGGTCCACAAATAGTTAGTGCCCGTCAAATGCAGCACCTGCTTGTTCCATTCCACCACGACATCCGAATGGTAGCTACGACCATTGGCTTTATTGGTAGTGGCCATTCCGTTTCGATCGGTTTTCAGCGTGCGCTTAGTTGATTTTCCAGTCGTGTACGTAATCGTGGCGTTCTCCAAAGGTTCGCCCGTCTGCCGGTTCACCACCATATACTCGATCTGCTGATCCTGATCCCTGACCACGATATGGATATCAGAAACCTGAATGTAGACAATTTCATCACAATCCTTATACGTTTTCAGAACCGGTTTGGACGATATAATCAGGATATAGCCGCCGACTTTCTGACGGGGAATGATGTAATGTCCCACATGCTTACGATGATCCTGAAAATCAGGAAGATCTACAGTCTCCTGAAAAGAGGGCTTTATGGAAATAACATTGCCGAAGTAATCAAAAATCCCTTTGGCGGTTACCTGTTCAAATGTGGTATTGGAAATCGGAATTAGTCGGATATAGGCTTTGGTGACATCCTTGTACTCGACATCCACCAACAATGGCGATTCCGTCGGGAAGGCCAAATATTGCGGTCGGATTTGCAAAACACGATTTTGAATCTTTTTCAACAATTCCTTCGCATCATACTCATAATCAGGAGATTTTGCCTTTGGAGATGCCTTCTGCAGGGATGCTTTGAGATATTCAGCGGCGGTCACGAGGTCATTGCGAAACTCGGGATGCAGTTCCGCATCATAGTCATCGCTTCGATCCGCATAGAGCGTGCCCAACTTGTAGGCCACATAGCCGTAGGCCTCCTTATCCGCACACGTCTCGCCATAGCGGGTCAGTAGTTCGATGTACCAAGTCAAAGAGTTGTCGGGAGTGAGTCCCCGTAGACGCATAAAATCGAAACGTTCCAGTAGGTAGTTGGTCCGCAACGTTTCGTGGTGTTGCTTGTCGTGGTATTTCTCAAGTGATTGATACACAAAGAGAATATTGGTGACATTGTCGTTGGTGTCCGACAATGAAAGCGGAACATTCAAAAACGCATCTGAATCCCAAAGGGCGGGATCCTGTCGCAGAGAGGGGGCGGGATTGTCATCGCTTTTGAGTTTTGATCGCAGGTAAGAGAGGGTACGCTGTGCCAGGATGTCGTACAAAGTGTGTTCCGGACGGACATCTCTTGTATTCTCCACAATGGCAGAATACGAAGTGGCAACCACCCGCTGCGTGGCATCCGCATTCTTCAGCGACGCCAGATACTCCTCCCTTATGCGGCAGTCGAAGGTGCGGGCATCCCACTCCTTATAGTCGGCGGGAGTCTCATCCGCCACTTCTGTACGCTGACCAAGACGGTAGCGATTCGAACTGTAGTAATCCGACAGAAACTGCGCCATGCAGCTGTGCCAGATGGCGTTAGCGACTGGATCGCGCTGCGTGCGGGCGATCTGCTCGTTTATCATGCGATACGCGGAATCCGAGCCGTCGTCGTACTTGTCGCAGCAGGCTTGGATCTCTTTCCATTTCTTGGCGATGTCGGATGGGGTCTGCGTCTGCCCCGAAGCAGCTATAATGGTGCTGATAATCATGGTGGCGGTGATTAGAGTTCTTTTCATAACGATTGGCTTTTGGAGGGCGTGTGCAACACGTCCCTACGATTGACTAATAACGCTGCAAAGATAGAAATATTGGGTTAACGTTTAAGAACAAAAAATATGGTCAAAAAAATGCCATTGTTAACTTTTGTTAACATTTTTATTCTCTTAATACACAGATATTTACAAAGGCTAAATTTTGAATTATGACCGAGTGTAACTAGTATTTTGTATTTTTGCCGCCGTTTTTTTCGAGCTACGATACGAACAGGATTATGTGGATAGCTCAAGCATGTCGAAAAAAAGGAAAAACGACCTGATTCAGAGAAGTAATGTAAAAAATGTTAGATATGAAAAAAGTTTTACTGTTATTGACCGTTATGGTCACACTTTGCACCTACGGATGGGCACAGCTCGGCGTGGGCCAGCAAATGCAGAACAACGATTTCGAACAATGGACAACGGAAGGTGGGAACACTTACAACGTTCCGGAGCACTGGCATTCCATCTGTACGGCTACCGGCGGAGGTGCTAGTTTTGCAAAAGACGCAGCATTTGTAAACAGCAGCACGGACGTTCATCCCGGCAGCACCGGCTCCAAAAGTGTCAAACTGGAATCGAAAAAAAAAGGTTTTTTGGGTATTATCACTAAATTAGCCAACGGCAGTTTCACCAACGGCCGTTTCAACGCAACAGCAAGCATGGATGTCTCCGTCACCGGCAACTGCACCTACACTCAAGACCCGTCCGTTACCGGCACCGCGTATCACATGACCATGACAGCCTATCCTGATTCGGTTTACTTGTGGGTCAAGTCCCAGAATGCCTCTTCGAGTTCACAATCGCACATCAGCATCAAAATTCACGGTGGCGGTGTGGCCAGCAACAACGTGATTTATCAAGACCCCGACCCGACAGGAACAAACAGCACCCAAAGTGCCGGCGGCATGAGTGCCGCCCAGAACCAAGCAAAAAAGGTCGCTTCCGCGGTGGAAGATTTCAACACCGATGGAGCGTGGGTTCAGAAAAGGATCCCTTTCGATTACTCAAACAACGGAGCCACACCTGCATTCATTTTGGCGACTTTTTCAACGAACGTGGTGCCCGCAGGAGGTGCTGAAGGAGACAAGCTGTTTGTCGACGAGGTGGTTCTCATCTACAACACCCGATTGGCCACGCTGAAGGTCAACGGCGGCGATCTGGCGGGCTTCAACCCGGATGTCACGGACTACAACTACCCCACCCCGATTCCCTGCTCCGGCAGCGCGCCCACAGTGACGGGCACCTGTCAGTCGGCGCACGCCTCCACGCAGATCATACACGCCGCCACCCTTGCGGAGCCCTACACGACGATCCGTGTGAAGCACCTCAACCAGGAGAGCACCGTATATAAGGACTACACCATCCATTTCACCTACGAGAGCATCGCCATCACCTTGAACAGTCCCGACAACACCTACACGGCCTGCGCGGGCGAGACCATCACGGTGACGGCCTCGGGCGCCAGCACCTACCAATGGAGCGACGGTCTGGGCAGCGGCGCCACCGTGCATCCGACCGTTTCCGGCACGTACACGGTGACCGGCACCAACACCAGCGGATGCAGCGGCACCGCGGTCGCCTACGTGACCGTCAACCCCGCCCCGACCGTGACCATCAACGGTTCCACCAGCGGCACCGCCTCCATCTGTTCAGGCAACTCCGTCACCTTGACGGCGGGCGGCGCCAGCACCTATCTTTGGAGCAACAATTCGACCGCCACGAGCATCAGCGTCAACACAGGCGGCACCTACACGGTGACCGGCACGGCGAACGGCTGTTCCGCCACCGCTTCCGTGACCGTGGACGCGCACGACGCGCCGGTGGTCACCATCAGCGGTCCGACATCCAACACGGTCTGCACGGGCACTCCGGTCACGCTGACCGCCGACGGTGCCAGCACCTACGTCTGGAGCGACGGTCTTGGGAACACCGCGAGCGTGAACCCGCCGACAGCCACGGCAGGCAACAAGACCTACACGGTCACGGGCACCGACAGCCACAACTGCACGGGCACAGCCACCTATCAGCTGAGCGTCAATCAAACCCCGACGGTGAACATCACCTCGGACATCACGGCCATCTGCAACGGCGTGAGCCAGACGTTGACGGCCTCTTGCACACCCAACACCGCCACCCTCACCTGGACGGGCGGCACGACAGGTTCCAACCTGATGATTGACCACGGCGGCGAATACTCCGTGACGGCAAACCTCAACGGTTGCGAAAGCACGGCCTCTGTCACCGTGACCGAAGCGTCCACTCCCGCACAGCCGACCGTCACCCCGGGTTCCAGATGCGGTTCCGGCAGCGTGGCCTTGACGGCCCAGGGGGAAGCCGGCACCACCTTGAATTGGTATGCCAGCGAAAACGCCACCAGTACCGTCGGCACCGGCGGCACCTACAACACGCCCAACCTTACGGCACCGGCAACCACCTATTATGTAAGCGCGCAATATGACGGCGGATGCGCCTCCCCGCGCGTGCCCGTCACCGCCACCATCCTTGAGAAACCGGCGACGCCCACCGTCACCAGCGTCAGCAGCTGCGGTGAAACGGACATCACCCTCACCGCCTCCAACGTCGGCAGCAACACCCTGAAATGGTATTCCGACCCGGACGGTGAAAATGAAATCACCTCTTTGAACCAGCATGTGACGACCACCACCGACTTCTACGCCGCCAACATCGCGGCCAACGGGTGCTCCAGCGACATGCAGACGATGACGGTCACCATCAAGACGTTACCTGCATCGCCCACCGTTGTCTCCCCCGAGCCTTACTGTTCGAACAGCAGCGTCACGGTCACCCTCACGGCCACCCCGGCCAGCGGCTGCGTGGTGAAATGGTACGGCGGCGACATGCAACCTGCCGGCCAAGGTGTCCAAACGAAAAATGTGAGCGGCGACACCACCTTCTATGCCACCTCTTACAGCAGCAGCACGCAATGCGAGAGCGCTCCCGTGGCGTTCAACGTGGTCGTCAACCCGCTGCCTGAGGCACCGGTCGTGGCCAACACCGGTATTTGCGGCGAGGGCGACATCACCCTCACGGCCACCTCCGCCCACACGGTCGCTTGGTATGCCAGCGCGACCAGCACCACGGCGATCCCCGCGGAGCAGCACATCACGGACAACAGCACCTTCTACGCCGAAGCCATCGACGCCAACAACTGCCACAGCACGCGTTCGCAGATGACGGTCACCCTGAATCCCGTTTATACGGACATCGACGACTACCAAACCTCCTGCGGCGCTTATACTTGGGAAGGCCAGACCTACAGCACCAGCGGAGATTATACCAAGAAGCTGACCAGCAGTCTCGGCTGCGACAGCACCGTGACCCTGCATCTGACCATCAACAACGGCTACAACGTTGAATTCGACACCACCGTTTGCGACCAATTCGTATGGGAGGGTCACACCGTCACCAGTTCCCAAACGGTCACTGAGCAACTGCAGAGCCTGACAGGATGTGACAGCGTGGTCACCTACCATGTCACCGTCAAGCACAGCAGCGCTTCGATCCAAGCCCTTACCCTTTGCAGCAACGAACTCCCCTACCCGTATGCGGGCATCACCATCACGAGCGCTGGCGTGAAGACCATCACGCTTTCCAACGCCGAAGGCTGCGACAGTGTCATCACGTTGACCGTCACCGTGAACCCGACACCGGGCGAGCCGACCGTCACCTCCTCGAATCTGTCGCGTTGCGGTGCCGGCACGCTGAACCTGAGCGTCGGCCAGGGCAGCAACAGCAACGGCTGCCGTTGGTATGCCGCCGAGAGCGACGAGACGCCGCTACTGACTGGCAACAGCTACCAAGCCAATCTGACGGAAACGACCACGTATTACGTCTCCAGCTACACCAACGCCGGCTGTGAGAGCGATCGCATCGCGGTGACCGCCACGGTGAACCCCGTGCCGGCCGACCCGCAGATCACCACGGCTGAGAACACCCGTTGCGGTGCCGGCGAGGTCATCCTTTCCGCCTCCATCGGCGACGACGCCACCGAATGCCGCTGGTACAGCAACGAGAACCCGAACAACACCAACGTACTGAGTCACGAAAGCACCTACACGGTGAATTTCGCCAACAACCAGAGCACCACAAGAACCTATTATGTGGAAAGCTATAACGAAAACACCGGTTGCAAGAGCGCCACGCGCGTGGCCGCCACGGCCATCGAAAACACCGTGCCCGCCGCGCCGCAGGTGACCGGCGCCACCCACTGCGGCACGCTCACCGCTGACCTTGCCGACTACGTCTCCTCCGCCACGGACATGCTCCGTTGGTACGACAGCGAAGAGGTTCTGCTCAGCGAAGAGGCCCACTACACCGCCACCGTCAATGCGACCACCGGCTATCTCGTCAGCAACTACAATGCCGAGACCTCCTGCGAAAGCCCAAAGACAGCGCTGACCGTCACCATCCACCCGAACTACGCGCCGCAATCCATCCACGACACCGTCTGCCAAAACACGGTTTACAACCAATATGGCATCCAGCAGACCTTCACTACCGCCGGCGAATTCGACTTCCAGCTGAACGCAATCTCCTCCAAGGGGTGCGATAGCGTGGTGACGTTATATGTATATGTAAAACCTATCATTTCAAGCTCTTTCACAGCTGAAGCTTGCGACACTTACACTTGGAATGACGTGACATACAACACTTCAAACGATTATACCCAAGCCTTCACCGCCGCCAGCGGGTGCGACAGCGTGGTGACGCTTCACCTGACCATCCACGAGAGCAGCACCGGCGACACCAACGCCGTGGCTTGCGAGACCTTCGACTGGTACGAGCAGACCGGCCTCACCACTTCGGGCGACTACACCCGCACCTTCACCAATGCAGCGGGTTGCGACTCCGTGGTCACCCTCCACTTGACCATTCATCCTTCTTATAACCAAGACATTACAAAAACCGCCTGCGAGCAATACACTTGGGCGGGCGACACTTACCAAACCTCCGGGGAATACACCAAGGCCTTCGTCTCCTCGCATGGCTGCGACAGCACGGTGACTCTCCACTTGACCATTTACAATCCGGCTTACGTGGAGCTTCAGGACCAGGTTTGCGCCAACACCCCCTACACGGCCAACGGCTTCGACACCCTCCTCTCTCAAGCAGGCGTATATACCTTAACGCACCATGGCCAAACCATTCACGGCTGCGACAGCACCACTGTCCTGCACCTGACCGTCAACCCGGTTTTCGAGACAGTTTTGTATGACACCATCTGTCACAACGAAACCTACACCTTCCACGGACAAACCTGTTCTCAGACCGGCATTTACACCGCGAACCTGCAGAGCGTCCTCGGCTGCGACAGCACCGTTGTCCTTCACCTGCATGTTTATCCGCAACAAGAGGGGCTGCTGACGGCCGATCTCTGTCTGGGAGAGTCCTATACTGAAAACGGCTTTGACATCACACCCACGACCAGCGGTTCGTTCCAAATCACCACTCAGGATGCGCACGGTTGCGACAGTGTCACCACACTGTATGTCACCTTGCATCAGGCGGACACCACTCAGCTGGAGGCCACGCTTTGTTTAGGCGGACAATACAACCAGAACGGTTTCGACTTCACCGCCACCACCGTGGGAGTCTTCACGGAAGAGCAGTATCTTCAGACCGTTTACGGTTGCGACAGCACGGTGATCCTGACCGTCACGGTCAACCCGACCGATGTTGTCCTCCTCCAAGACACCATCTGTGCCGGCAGCGAATACGTGAACTACGGTTTCGACACCACGTTCACCCAAAGCGGCATCCACTCGCTCACCCATTTCAACGTAAACCGTTTCGGTTGCGACAGCACCACGATGCTGACGTTGACTGTGCTTCCGGTTTACAACAACACCATCCAGAAAATGATCTGCGAAAACAGCTCCTACGTTTTCAACGGCGAGACGCTGACGGAAGCGGGCGTTTACCATGCCACGCTGACCACCATTGACGGTTGCGACAGTCTGGTGACCCTGATGCTGACCGTCGGTTCCGAGTACCGCGACACCATCGACGCGCACCTCTGTGCCGGCAGCTCCTACCATGCCAACGGTTTCGACATCGAGACGCCCGACACCACCCTGTTCGAGTCACACACGCTGATTGCCTCCAACGGCTGTGACAGTGTGGTGGTGTTGCATCTTTTCGTACACCAGCCTAACACCGCGCATCTCTACCAGACGCTCTGTTTGGGAGAAAGCTACCGCCAGCACGGCTTTAACGTGACCGCCACCGAGGTAGGCACCAACGACTACACTCGCCATACCACCACTCCCTACGGCTGCGACAGCACCATCGTCCTGCATCTGACCGTCAACCCGACCAGTAGCGTGACACTGTATGACCAAGTGTGTGCGAACACCGCATACCATCAACACGGTTTCGATACCCTCTTCACGCAAGCGGGCACCTACACGCTGACCCGACACGACCAGAACAGCTTCCTGTGCGACAGCACCACGACCTTGGTGCTAACCGTCAATCCCACTCATCACACGGAACTGACGGAAACAGTCTGCGACAGCCTGGTCTGGAACAACATTCCCTATTATGAATCCGGCGAATACACCCAATCTTTCAGCAACCGTTTCGGATGCGACAGTATCGTCACCCTTGTCTTGACCGTCAACCATTCCAACGCCACCGAGTTTGACACGACCCAGTGTGTCGTCTTCACATGGAATGAGCAAACTTACACGGAATCGGGCAGTTACACTCAGACCTTCACCAATGCAAGCGGCTGCGACAGCACCGTCACGATGCATCTGACCCTCTACCCTGCCGACGCCGTCGAGCTCTACGACACCGCTTGTCTCCATTACACTTGGAACGACAGCACCTACACTAAAACCGGCGACTACACCAAGACCTTCACCAATGCCAACGGCTGCGACAGCGTGGTCACCCTGCATCTGACCATCCACACGGCCGACGAGGTCGAGATTTCCGAAACCGCCTGCATCAGCTACACTTGGAACGACAGCACCTACACTGAAACCGGCGACTATATCCAGCATTTCTCCAACGTCAACGGTTGCGACAGTACGGTCACCTTGCATTTGACGGTACTGCAGGCTTTATTCAACTCGATAGAGAAAACGGCTTGTAACAGCTTCACCTGGAACGACTCCACCTACTATCAGTCGGGAGAATATGTACAACAGTTCACCAGCGCGAACGGTTGCGACAGCACCGTCACGCTGACCCTGACCCTCTATCAAACTGCGGACTCCGTCATCTACGAATCTGCATGTGGAAATTATATCTGGAACGATTCCATCTACTATGAATCAGGTGATTACATCCAGCATTTCAGCACCGTTCATGGTTGCGACAGCACGGTCACGTTGCACCTGACCGTCTATCCCACAGCCCAGACGGAATTCACGGCCGCTGAATGTACCAGCTACACTTGGAACGATTCAACCTACTTCGATTCAGGCGATTACACCCAGCAATTCACCACTGTCAATGGCTGTGACAGCACCGTCACGTTGCATCTGACCATCTATCCCGCCCTGGTCGAAGAACTCACGCAAACGGCTTGCGACAGCTATGTTTGGAACGATTCGACCTACTACCAGACCGGCATTTACACCCGTCATCTCACCACCATCCACGGTTGTGACAGCACGGTTATCCTGAATCTCACCATCCACCACTCATACACGGCCGACACGACGGTCAACATTTGCGATGTGGACGTTCCTTACGAATGGAACAACGAACAATATTGGGCAACCGGCGACTACACGATGACCGGCACTACTGCCAGCGGTTGCGACAGCATCCTCACCCTGCATTTGAACGTGCATCCGACCTATTCGCAGGACACGA
>JAGBPE010000231.1 GCA_017633495.1 Bacteroidales bacterium
CAGGCCTTCACCCAGCGGTCGCCAATGTAGTTGCGACGACGGATGGCAAATCCGTCGTACGGAGTGTGCTCAAGGTCAAGCTGCTGGATGGCTGCCACGAGCTCGTCCGTCAGCCGCTCGTCGGCATCCAGACTGAGCACCCAGTCGTTCTTGGCGTGCTCCAGCGGCAGATTCTTCTGCGGACCGTCGCCGATGTAAGGGTGCACGAACACGCGCGCGCCGGCCTTTTCGGCCAACGTCACAGTATCGTCCTTGCTGCACGAGTCGGTGACGATGACCTCATCGCACACGCGCTGCAGCGAGCGTATGCACGCTTCGATGTTTTGGGATTCGTTCAGGGTGGTGATGATGCCGGTGATCATTGGTAATGGTTATTGGTTATGGGTTATTGGTTATTGAGAGTTTAAGGTTTAAGGTTTAAGGTTTAGGATTTAGGGTTTATTCTGCGATTGATATGGGTTATTTACACACTGCGAAAATACAATTTTTAATGAATTATTCTGTCGCCTTTCTCCAAAAAACAATATTTTCGCCAAGATTCATCAATTATGGAGAAAAACATGCATGTTACACATTACCAGCATAGATTTCTCCACTCCACAACTTTTCTAAAAACACTTTTACCGGCCAAATCTCCACATCGTTGAAGAGGCGTGGGACCGGATCAAGAGAAACTGCCATTAACCGACATTGAGGATGCTCCTCTTTGAAGGCTTTCAGTCCGCGCAAATGTCGTGACTGAACCTCACTTGTTGATTTGATTTCAATGGCCACCTCGGCATCTCCTAAAACCGCATCTACCTCATAATCAGAATAGGTGTGCCAATAGGAAAGTGATTCAAGCATACGATGGTATCCTAAGTATGCCACAATCTCCTGAACAACTAAATGTTCAAAAGCGTGACCAAAATCTGAAGATCCTGGAGTCAAAGAACGACGACCAAGCAAATAATTGGGAATGGCAACATCAAAATAGTAGAAGCGTGGAGCTTGACGCAGTTTGCGCTTCACCACTTTTGAAAACGCAGGAATCATATAACCGATCAATGTCTCTTCCAAGATAGAAAAATAACCCGCAACCGTTTTCGAGTCAACACCGCAATCCTGCGCAATATTACTGTAATTGACCATTTCACCGTCTGTTAAGGCAGCAACCTCAAGGAAACGGGTGAAAGTGGACAAATTGCGCACCAAAGCTTCTGCCTTAATCTCCTCGCGCAAATAGACCGCAACGTAAGCCTGCAACATCTGCCAGTATCTATCAGAATCGGCAAGATAATGTCGTGGAATCATGCCTTGGTTGACCGCCCTAATTAAATCAAAATCAGGTATTTCTGCACTGACAAGAGGATAAAGATCTGTCTGCATTGCTCTGCCTCCAAGCATGTTAGCACCACCTCGCTTAAGTTTACGTGCACTTGATCCGCTAAGGATAAAACGGATACCTTTTCGAACCATTAACCACTGTACCTCATTGAGGAGAACCGGTAACGATTGTACTTCGTCAATGATCACTAATGTATTCGAATCGCACATTTCCAAATCCTGTCTCAGCAGTGACGGATTCCGTTGCAGGCGCTCAAAAGTGTTGCTCTCCAGCAAATCATAGAATCGTGCATCTGGGAATAACTCCAACAACAATGTGGTTTTTCCCGTTTGTCTTGCCCCGAAAAGGAAAGTGCTGTCCACTGTCAGGGCGTTTTCGTCCAATAGTCGTTTAAGCATCTCTTTTTATTTTGAGCGCAAAAATACTAAAATTTTCGGAATGCAACTCCGAATTTTATAAAAATTTTCGGAACCAAACTCCGTAAAAGTTAATAATTATGGGTTATTGAAGCCTGTTAGCAGTTAGTAGTTGTTGGGGATGTCGATACAGTTTTCACTATCAATTATCAATTGATCAGTAGTCTTCGTCTTCTAGTTTGGGTTTGTAAAGGTCGTAGCCCATGCGGTACCTCAGATAGTCATCCACATTGATTTTGTCCATAGGGTAGCCGAAATTGGTCATAATGTTTTTTAGTATCTCATAGATGCAGTCCGAGACATGTACTTCGTGGTTACGCCTCATCATGATTTGCTGATAAGTACAATACATTTTCGAGATATCGGGCTTTCCATCAACGAAATACTCTTTTTCCTGAAAGCGGAATGCGTTTTTGACGACTTCACTTTCGAGCAAAGAATCATTCCTACTACACTCGCTGTCGAAAGCCATCCACTGTTCATCCTTGAGCGCAACAATCATTGGATCTTGATGCGAGGGTGCAAATGATAAGTCACAAGCTACAAACAAATAATCGTAATCCAAGGGGATAGCGAAAGATTGCGTCTTGATGTCATAAAGTCCGAACTTTTTTCCGTCGAAAACGAGAACTCGGCCTGAAAAAGAACGTTCAACACTTTCAAAGACCGGCGGCACCAACACTTTTCCATACTCATCAATAATGCCCATCTTCTTGTTCTGATAGACGTAATGACAACCCTTTTCATGCTCCACCCACGTAGTCATCCCGTCGTATTCAAACGGGATAATCACCTCGCCATCAGTCTTGATTTTGCCGAATTTGCCATTTTTCACTACCACATACACAATGGAGTTTTGACGTTCCTGAGGATAAAGTTCTATGTAGTCATACTCATAAGGAAGGATTATTTTGCCTTTGTCATCCATAATCCCCCATTTTCCTTTCTTTTTGATAAAAAAATCCCCATTCCCTAAGTTGTCAAAACAAACGTCCTCATACTTGGCGGGAACTAAAATCTCTCCGTCATAGTCTATCAGCCCGCGTTTCCCATGTTTTTCCGCCAAAAAAACACCTTCTTCATCCTCATACAGAATGCGATGACCCTTATAAACACTGTTCACCGCAATGGATGGGGTCCTGTTTTTCGACTCCGTCTGCGCCCATGCCGCCACGGAAAACATGACGACAAATACCAACAATGTATATTTGTACCTATTCGTCATTCGTAATATTTAATCCGTTATTTGCTCCGGGACTTTCGACATCTATTCCGGGGGCTTTCGCCGCCCGGCTATAATCTGGCAGACCTTCGGGCATCTCAAGGAAGTAGTTTAATATATGGAGGCTCTTCCGCTTCAACTGCTAACTACTAACTACTAACTACTAACTCTTTCAATCTTCGCCCCCAATGCATTCAACCGCTCCACGATATTCTCGTAGCCACGGTCAATCTGCTCGACGTTCTGGATGACGCTCTTTCCTTCGGCACTCAGGGCTGCGATGAGCAGGGCGATACCCGCGCGAATGTCGGGTGAGGACATCTTGGTGGCGCGAAGCTGTTTCTCGCGAGCCAAGCCAACCACAATGGCGCGGTGCGGGTCGCACAACACGATCTGCGCCCCCATCGACTGCAGCATATCCACAAAGAAGAGCCGACTCTCGAACATCTTCTGGTGAATCAGCACGCTGCCCTTGGCCTGGATGGCCGTCACGAGGGCGATGCTGATGAGGTCGGGGGTGAATCCCGGCCACGGCGCATCGGCGATGGTCAGGATGGAGGCCTCCCGCGGGTTGGAGTAGATCTCGTAGGGTTGATCACCGTGTACAATCAGGTCGTCGCCCACCTGCTCGATCTTTACACCCATCTTCCGGAAAACGTAGGGAATCAGTCCGAGATGCTCGCAGGCGCAGTTCTTGATGGTGATCTCCGACTGCGTCATAGCAGCCATACCGATGAAGCTGCCCACCTCGATCATGTCGGGGAAGATGTGGTGTTCGCAACCATGCAACTCCTTGACGCCCTGTATCTTCAGCAGATTCGAGCCGATACCGGAAATCTTCGCGCCCATATTGTTGAGCATCGTGCAAAGCTGGTACAGATAGGGCTCGCACGCAGCATTGAAGATGGTAGTCTCCCCTTCGGCAAGCACGGCAGCCATCACGATGTTGGCGGTACCGGTCACGGAAGGCTCGTTCAGCTGCATATAGCAACCCTTCAACTGCTTGGCTTCCAGCTCGAAGAACTTCTCATCGGCGGACGTGGAGATCACAGCACCGAGTTTCTCCAAACCCTCGAAGTGGGTGGTCAGCGGACGCCTACCGATCTGGTCGCCGCCGGGTTTGCCGGAGTAGGCTTTGCCGTAGCGACCCAACAGCGGACCGAGCACCATAATGGAGGCGCGGATTTTCGTGGAGAGCCGCTCGAATTCGTCGGTGTGCAACTGCTCGAAATCAACGTTTTCAGCCTGGAAAGTGAACGTATGGGCGTCCACTTCCGTGATTTTCACCCCCATCAGCGCCAAAATCTCACGATAACGGCGCGTGTCGAGGATGTCGGGAATATTGGAAATGGTGACGGGCTCTTTGGTCAACAATACCGCGGAAAGCACCTGCAGGGCTTCGTTTTTCGCGCCCTGCGGGGTGATCTCTCCGTTTAGTTTGTATCCGCCTTGTATTAGAAATTCTGACATATTTATTGTTTTTCGACCCCACATTACGCTCCTGCGTCGCTTATATGGGGTTAATTGCACTTCGTGCGTCTTGCCTCTCCGAGGCTGCTCAAGGAATATCTTTTTGCCTTATTCGGGAATCACAATCGGGAACTTCTGGGTGAACTCCATGCGGTACGGGGCACCGATGATGTTACTCAAGAAGTCGGTGTATTGGTCGGTGAACATGAACTTGTTGGCGTCGTAGTAGGCAGCGGGCAGCGGGAAGTTGCCGATGTTGCCCATCTCGATGGCGTCGGTGTGGAACTCTTCGAGCTCGTCGTAAGGGACGATGTCGCGCAGGACGGGCATCTTGCCGAAATCTTCGCGGAGCAAGAGGTCAACCACCTTGTCGGCCAACGTGGAGGTCAGACGACGGTCGTATTCGTAGCACTTACCGGAACGCGGGATGTAGCCGGAAATCTGACCGCGAGCCTCAATGCCGAGACGCTTGTTGATTTCAGAAGCGATGACGCCGCTCACGCCGCCGAAACGCGGGTGACCATACTCGTCGAGGTCGGAGCTGGCATACACCATGCCGAGTTCCTGTTTCTCGTCATCCCACCAGCGCACGCCTTCGGAAACGGCGATGATGAGGCTGTGTTTCGGGGAACGCATGTACATCTCCTTCACGGATTCGAAGAAGAACTCCTTGCGCTCTTTGGTCATCTCGACCTCAGGAACGAGTGCCATCTGTGCACCGCCGAAAGTAGCGGAACCGGTAAGCCAACCTGCGTCGCGGCCCATCACCTCAAGCACCATAATACGTTGGTGAGACTCGTTTGTGGTGTGCAGCTTGCTGGTGAGCTTCTTCACAGCCATAGCACCTGACGGGAAACCGGGACACAACACAGTCTCGAACTGTTGTCCGTTGTAGTGGTGGTAAGTGCGGGTACGCAGGTCGTTATCGATGGTCTTCGGGAAGCCGATGACCGGGATGCCGTAAGTTTCATACATCTTCTTGGCTGCACCGTTGGTGTCATCGCCGCCAATGGTCACCAAAACGTCGATTTTATAGCGTTCGATGTTGCGGAGAATCTGTTGGGAGCGATCTTCAGGACTCTTTTTGCTCGGGAAGGGGTTGGTACGGCTGGAGAGCAGCGCGGTGCCGCCATAGATGCCGTTATAGGGGATATTGGTCAGATCCACGATGTCGCCGTCGCCAAGGAGGCCTTTCCAGCCGCGCAGCACACCGTAAACACGGAAGCCGAGCATGGAAGCGCGATTGCGCACTGCCTCGATACTGGAGTTGATAGCCGGGGTGTCGCCGCCACCGGAAAGAATCGCTAATGTTTTGCCGTTGAAGAGTTTGTCTTTTCTCATATCGATGATTTTTTAATGTTAATAATTGTCTTTTTTCCCTTGTAGAGACAATGTGCACATCGTCTCTACAATCATGGTGATTATTTACCGAACAAGGAAGTCTCCTCATTGCGATGGTTGGAGTCGGAGCGAATGAACTCCTCCTCAACACGCATCTCCTCCAAAACATCGTTCAGCACCTTCTCCACGATGTAGTTCTGGATGTCGAAATTCAGCGGAATGGAGGTGTACTGCACATATTTCTGCACCATCTCGTTCCATACCGGAGTCACGTTGAAAAGGTCCATGCGGATGGAGACCGGCTGTTGGAAGGCAGACTTGAGGTATCTGTATTTGTAAAGTTCGAAATAGTCGGTGATGGGGGTGCCTTCGCCGTGAATCAGCGCGTCATGATCCACGATAGTCAACGAGTCGATGGCTTCCTTGAGGGGAGAGGCGAGTTGCGCTTTGCAACTGGCAGCCAGAAGGTTGGTATTCCATATTAATGTATCAGCGAGATAGCTGTAACCGTGATTGGCCAACGTGTCGAAGAGCGAGCTCTGCAGCGGGGCGAAGTCGATACGATATTCTCCATCTTGATAGTCGTAGAAACCGTTGTTGTCGCAAAGATGGTTGAGGGCAGAGTCAGCGGAGACCCTCAGACAAACCTTAATAGCGGTGGTTTTCTGCACGTTAGTGTGCAATTGTTCCACAAATTGGCCGGTTTCGTCATTGCAAGAGGTCAACAGCACTACAGAAAAGATGGCTAATCCAAAAATGAGATTCAGTTTTTTCATATCACTAATTTTTCAAGCTGCAAAAATAGTATTTTTGCCGACATGAAACACCACCTCATCGAAACAAACTCAACGAATGCCTGGCTGATGGCTAAAATACGGGAGATGCGAGCCAATGGCAACGCCGTTCCGGACCTCTACGCCGTCTATGCGGACTTCCAGACGGCCGGGCGCGGGGCGGGCGCCAACACGTGGCACAGTACGCGCGGTGCCAACATCCTCACCAGCATCTGTTTCGACACGGGGCTGGCCGCCGCCGACCAGTTCGTTTTCAACCTCTGGTTCGCGACCTCCACCCGCCGTTTCCTCGCCAAATACGTACCGGACGTCCTCATCAAGTGGCCCAACGACATGTACGTGCACGACCAAAAGCTCGCGGGCGACCTCACCGAGCATTCCGTTTCCGGCGGACGTCTCGATTTCACCGTGGCGGGCATCGGCATCGACGTCAACGAGGAGCGTTTTCCTGAGGACATTCCCCACCCCACCTCGCTCTTTCTCGAGACGGGAGACCATTTCGAGGTGGAAACACTGTTGGACGAATACCTCAGCGTCCTGCGGGAGCGCCGTCCGCTGCTGAATCTCGATCACGAATCCGAGCTCCGCAACGAGTACCTGTCGCACCTCTACCGCCTCAACGAACCGCGCCCCTATCTCGTTCACGGCAAAAGCATCACCGCCACCATCTGCAACATCGACCGTTTCGGCCGGCTGGTGCTCGAGCATGAAGACGGCCAGATGCGGACATACGAATACAAACAGATTGCGTACGTTATACCGTAACTATTTCTTGACAAACGCCTTCGTCACAAGGCCCCAGTCCGTGGCGATGCGCACGAAATAGACGCCCGCGGCCAGCCCCGAGACATTGATCCGGGCTGTAGGGCTGTCGCAATGCGGCAGCCCTACGGTACGAACCGCCTTGCCATACACATCCACAATCTCGATTTCCCCGCCCAATTGTACATTGTTCATTGTGCATTGTACATTGATGAAGTCTCCCGCAGGGTTCGGGTAAATCTTGATGTACCGGTCATAATCCGCGATGCCTGTGTTGGTGGTCTTGCCGATCACCACGGGGGTCCAGTCGCTGGTGACGGGACCGCACACCGACTTCACCTGGATCTGGTACTCGGTGTTCGGCTCGAGGTCGGTAATCAGGTACGCAGGCGAACTGGAGACTCCCGAGCTCATCACACCCGTGGCGGTGGAGCGGTACTGGATGTTCCACTGTTCCGCATCGCCGTTCTCGGTCCACGCGATGGAGATCGTCTGGCTCGAAGAATCGGTCACGTGCAGGTCGGTGGGCGCGGGGCAAGGACCTGGTTCCGTCGTGAAGGTAATCTCCTGTCCGTAATAAACAGCGGTGTCTGTGGCTGCGAACGCACGGAAAACATACTCCGTGGAGTGCTGAAGCCCTGTGACCGTATATACCATCGGGGAAGTGGCTATGTTCACGGACATATAGGTACTTCCAGATAACGTTTTCCATTCAAAACCCTGATTGACAACTATTTGATTCCCCGAATCGGCAAGATGTCCGTATAGTGTGGCAGAATTTTGTCCAATTTGGGAGACCGAGTCCGTGACCACCGTCGGTTCAATCAGAGGACAATTCGCTGTGAAAGCGTACAAGACGGTGTCGGGATAGTAGTTGAATAATTGATCGATTTGATACAGCGTGACCCCTTCCGGATTTTGGAAGATGAACCCGCACTCGTTGAACATATTGCCGTTGTCCCAAACCAGCTCTACATTTGCCCCGTGGCACAACATCAACGGAACAGTATCGTAAGACATCACACCGTGCTGACCGACATGGTCGACGGCCGCCAAGTCCGCAATCTGCACCCCGTTTTGCCTCACATATAAGTGTCCGCCACTCCAACCGTCACCGTAAGTGTCGGTCAAGATGAGCGTGTACTCGCACTGGTCGATAACCTCGCACGAGGGCGTGATGAACGAAGTCGTCACATAGTTGGAGAGATCCCCGTTGTCACAGTCGGCCTGCACACGCACATAGTATTCGGTTTCTGGAAGTAAATTCGTCATGGTAAAAGTCGGGCTGTTTACTGCGTTGGAAATCCACGAAGTGGCACTGCCTTCCTTGTAGTCGAAATTCCATGTAGTTTCCACATTGCCAGCGGTCCAGTCGAAGGTGGCAGATGTGGGATGCAGGTCTGTCACCGCTAAGTTATTCACAGGGTCGCAATTGTTGGTATGCACGGAGACATTATAGATGATGGCCCCAGGCTGGTTATG
>JAGBPE010000033.1 GCA_017633495.1 Bacteroidales bacterium
CGTTTCGGGCACCAAAATTCCCAAAAGCACTGTGGCACGCTACCTGAAGGAGCTGCAACAAAACGGCCTCATCGAATACGTCGGCTCCAAGAAAACCGGCGGGTATCGCGTGGTGGAGAAATAGCAAGCCAAAAAAATCGTATTTTTGCGCCGTGATCAAACAGAAATCCATAGACAGTGTGATGGCCGCCGTCCGCATTGAGGAGGTGGTGGGCGACTTTGTCTCCTTGCGAAAGCAGGGCCAGGATTTCGTGGGCATCTGTCCCTTCCACGACGACAAAAATCCCTCCATGCACGTCAGTCCGCGACTCGGCATCTACAAGTGCTTCGTGTGCGACGCCGCGGGCAACCCTGTGAAGTTCCTGATGGAGCATGAGAAAATGTCCTACCCGGAAGCCATCGAATACTTGGCGAAGAAGTACGGCATTCCGCTCGAATATGAGCGTTCCGAGAGCGACGAGGAACGACAGCAGCGCACTTTGCGCGAAAGTCTGCTGATTGTCAACGAGTTCGCGCAGAAGTACTTTGTGGATCAGCTGCGCAACACCGAAGAGGGCAAACTCATGGGAATGGCCTACCTCAAGGAGCGCGGATTTATGGATGCCACCATCGACAAGTTCGGACTCGGCTACTGTCCCGACGGTTGGGACAACTTTACGAAAGCGGCACTGGAGAAGGGCTACAAGGAGGAGTACCTGATAGAGTTGGGACTTACAGGCAAGTCGCAGAGCGGCAAGCTGTACGACATCTACCGCGGGCGCGTGATTTTCCCGATTCACAATGACGCCGGCAAGGTGATTGGCTTCGGCGGGCGCATCCTGAAAAAGGACGGGAAAGATCCGCGAAAGTATGTCAACTCCCGCGAAAATACCATCTATCACAAAAGCGACACGCTTTACGGCATCTATTTCGCCAAAAACGCCATCCACAAGCAGCAGAATGTCTACTTGGTGGAGGGTTACACCGACGTGATTTCCATGCACGAGTCGGGCGTGGAGAATGTGGTGGCCTCCTCCGGCACCTCGCTCACGCAGGGCCAGATCCGCATGATCACCAAGCGCACCCAGAACATCACGGTGCTCTACGACGGCGATATGGCGGGCATCAAGGCCTCCATGCGCGGCATCGACATGCTGCTGGAGCAGGGACTCAAAATCCGCGTCTGTCTGTTACCCGATGGCGAAGATCCTGACTCTTTTGCCAAAAAACACAGAGACAGCGAGTTACAGGATTATCTGGCTGCCGAATCGAAGGATTTCCTGCTCTTCAAGGCGGATATTCTGTCGAAAGAGGCGGGTAACGACCCCATCAAGCGGGCCTCGATGGTGAACGAGATTCTGAAGTCCATCAGCTGCGTGAAGGACAACATCGAGCGGGCCTTTTATGTGAAGGAGTGCGCGAAGCTGTTCGACCTCTCCGAAAACGACCTCAACCTCAACCTGCGCCGTTTTGTGTGGGAGAAGACCAAAGAGCAGGGTAGGGCGGCGTTGCAACAGCAGCAGGCCCAGCAGAATGCCGGCGGTTTTTCCGGACAACCGACTGCCGAGACGGTGGAGGTTCCGGATGTTATCGACACCAAGAAGCATTCCGATCTCGCGCAACAAACTGATTTACTGTTTGAAGCGGAGAAAGATTTGGTGTTGTTGATGCTCAGTTACGGCAATTTTCTGATCTATGAGGCGGGTGACGAGGAGTCGTCAGGCGTGCGCATCGATCAGTATATCTGCAACGAAATGCAGAAGGAGGACATCCGTCTTCACTATAAGCTGCTGCAGGAAATCTTCGACAAATACGTGGATTGGGCCTCCTACATCGGCAATCAGGACCAGATCATCCGCAATTTCACTTTAGCTGACGACCCGCAAATCAGCGAGTTCGTGATTCGCAACATTCCTGTGGAGGAGCCCAAGTTCAGCGACCGCTGGAAAGACAAGTACGACATCCACACGCACACCACGCGCAACAATCTGCGCATCCTGCAGAATCAGGTGCAGAACATCCTGTTAACCTTGAAGTTACGCATTTTAGAAAATGATGCGACCGTTATCCAGAAAGTGTTAGAGAGCGAAGAGTTAGCCGAAGACGACATGGTACTCGCCCTACAGCAGCTCAACAGTATCAATCAGATGAAAAAGGAAATTTCGAAGCGGCTGAACCGCGTTGTCAGCCGGTAATTTGACAACCTGAAACCTGAAACCTGAAACTTGAAACTTGAAACTTAATAATATGGCTTTAACGAAAGAAAAAACAAAAGATCTTATCCGCACCTACAGCCTGATTATTTTGGGCACTTTTATCATGTCCATCGGCTTTGTGGTGTTCATCTCGCCACTGAAGCTCGCTCCCGGCGGCGTGTATGGTATCGCCATCATCCTGCACCACCTTTTCAATTTCCCCATCGGTTTGTCAGGTCTCTGTCTCGACCTGCCGCTCTTGCTCATCGGTACTTTGTGGCTCGGACCCAAATTCGGCATGAAGACTTTGGTCGGGGTCATCAGCTTGCCAATGTTTATCTCTTTTTGGGAAAAAGTCTACGGATATGCCCCTTTGATTGCGCTTCCCAGTGATCCTATGACTCCCGATCCGTCGGCTACCTTCATTCTGGCGCTTTTCGGCGGCGTGATCATCGGTATCGGACTGGGACTCATCTTCAAGACCCGCGCCACTTCCGGCGGTACTGATATTATCGCCATGATCCTTGGCAAGTACATCAAGCACATCCCGCTGGGCACTCTGCTCATCTTTGTCGATTCCATCATCGTGCTCTTCGCTCTGGTTGCTTTCAAAGATTGGACTATCCCATTGTACTCATGGTTAGTGATTTACGTCACCGGTGTCGTGATGGACAAGGTCATTGCCGGATTCCACAGCAACAAAGCGGTGCTTATTATCTCTGAAAAATACGAAGAAATCAGGCAGCGCATTTTCGATGAGCTGGACCGTGGCGGCACCTACCTCAACGGCGAGGGCATGTACAACCATGACGAGAAAAAAATCATCTTCACCTCCATCTCCCGCAAACAGTTGCCCGTGCTCATTCACTTTGTACACGAGATTGACGCCAACGCATTCGTCACCATTCTGGACGCATCCGAAACCTTGGGCGACGGCTTTAATTCATTGAGAGAAAAGGCATTAAACTAAACGATTATGAATCCGACCATTACCCTGTTAAGCGACTGGCATCTGCGTGACCCCTACGTGGCGATGCTCAAAGGATCTTTGTTGAAGGTCGTGCCCGATGCGCAGATTATCGACATCACGCATTACGTGGACAAGTTCAATCTGCTGCAGACCGCCCTGCTGATGAAGTCCAGCTATTTGTCCTTCCCCAAAGGCTCTATGCACCTGATACTCACCAATATGTCGCTCAACTCCACCTTTTCGCCGGTGCTGTTGGAGCATAACGGTCACTATTTCATTGGGGAAGATAACGGAGTTTTCCATCTGATGTTCGGTCAGGAGGTAGTTTTGAAAGGTTGTCAACTTCCTGAGGGTCAGATGAATACTCTCGAACAAATGCAGCAGTGGATTCAACTGATTACGACCGGCAAGATGAACGCCAAAAACACGAAAGAGTATCTGACCTTCAAGAGGATGTTTATCCAGGAGTCGGATTATAATTCTGAAAACCAACAGATTGAGGGTGCTATCGTCTATATTGATGCCTTCAACAATGCTATTACCGACATTCCCGTCAAGATGTTCAAGGAGAAGGGGCAAAACCGCCCGTTCACCGCAACCATCCATTCCAAGGGCGTGTGGAAGATGACCCGGCATTTCGATTGTTATGAGTCTGTAGACGATGAAATGTATCTGTGCGACAATGCTTTAGGATACATTGAGGTAGCATCTTACCAATCGGATGTGGCCATTTTGGCGGATTTGGAGCCCGGAGACAAAATCATCATTCAATTTGGTGAGGAATGATCACGGTAGGATTGGTTCAGGCGGACATCAAACCGTATAACAAGGCGGGAAATCTGTCGCATTACACCGAATGGTTGAAAGAGGCGATTCAGGAACCGGTGCATCTGCTGGTGTTTCCGGAGATGTTCAACTGCGGTTTTTCGCCAAACATCCGCGAAGATGCGGAGCCGCATAACGGCAGCAGCCTCTATTTTCTCTATCTGACGGCTTGTCAATTCCAGTGCGACGTGGTGGCCACCTTGCCGGTTCTTTATAATAATATATTGTATAATCGTCTGGTTTGGCTTTCGCGCGACCGCATATTGGGCAGCTACAACAAGCACCATCTGTTTATGGGCGAGGAGGATTTTTTCACGCCAGGAGAGCACAAGACGATTGTCAACACACTGGGTTATAGGTTCTTACCCCTCACTTGCTTCGATGTGCGTTTTCCGGAATGGAGTCGCAATCGTGTGGTGGACGGTCAGTTCGATTACGACTGTCTGGTGTACACGGCCAACTTCCCCGCTCCGCGTGAGAACGAGTTGCTGACATTGGCCCGCGCTCGTGCCATCGAGAACCAGGCGTATGCATTGGTGGTCAACCGGGTGGGTGTGGATGGTTACCAGCGGAGATATGCCGGCGGCTGCGCTATTATTAATCCGCACGGCGAAATTGAGGCGCAAACTTCGTCCGAAAAAGAGGAGATTTTGATCCATTCTTGCGAAATAGATGCCATAAAAACGCTAAGAGAGCAGTTTCCAGTGTCAAAATTCTGGTAGAGAAGCCCTGTTTTTGAAGATATAAAATACTGGTACACAATTTTTTATAAAAAATTTTCAAAAATCAGCGGAGTATTGGAAAAAAAGTGTATTTTTGCATCCTCAAATCCAACGGTGCTGTAGCTCAGTTGGTAGAGCAACGGACTGAAAATCCGTGTGTCACTGGTTCAATTCCCGTCAGCACCACAAGCCCCGAAATTTCGGGGCTTTTTTATTGTCCAAAAAAAAGTTACACAACCGACTGAGCGATAACAAAAAAAGTGTATTTTTGCCGCCCAAAATTTTAGTACAAATAAATTTAAAAAAGTAAAAGCATTATGGCAAATCAGTACGAAACCGTTTTCATTATGACGCCCGTTTTGTCTGAAGAACAGATGAAGGAAACGGTACAAAAATTCGAGAAGATTCTCACCGACCAAGGTGCAGAAATCGTTCACCAGGAGAACTGGGGCCTCCGCAAGTTGGAATACCCCATCCAGAAAAAGTCCTCCGGATTCTATCATTTGTTTGAATTCAAGGCTGACGGCAACGTGGTCGCTGAATTGGAACTTCAATTCCGCCGCGACGAACGCATCATGCGCTTCTTGACCGTGACGATGGACAAATACGCTATCGCTTACGCTGAGAAGAGACGCAACAACCGCAAGGCTAAAGCCGCTCAGGAAGAACAACCTGTAGCTGAAGAAGTAGTTAACGAAGAACCCAAAACCGAAGTAGAAGCATAAGATTATGGCACAGCAAAACGATATTAAATACATTGCTCCCGTAGCAGTTGACATCAAGAAGAAAAAATATTGTCGTTTCAAAAAGAGCGGTATCAAGTACATCGACTACAAGGATGCTGAATTTTTGAAGAAATTCGTGAACGAGCAGGGTAAGATTCTGCCGCGTCGTCTGACCGGTACCTCCCTGAAATATCAGAAGAAAGTGGCTCAGGCTGTGAAACGCGCCCGTCACTTGGCTCTTCTGCCGTTCGTAACCGATAACTTAAAATCTAACTAAAAAAGCATTTTGTCATGGAAATCATATTGAAACAAGACGTAGCTAATCTGGGTTATGCCGATGATCTCGTAAAGGTTAAGGACGGTTATGCCCGCAATTACCTCATTCCGCAAGGTTATGCCGAACTCGCTACCCCGGCAAAGAAGAAAATGTTGGCGGAAACTATCAAACAACGCGCTTTCAAGGCTGAAAAGATCCGTAAGGAAGCTGAATTCCTCGCTGGCAAGATCGAAGGCCTCGAAGTCAATGTTCCTGCAAAGGCTTCTGAAGCTGGCACGCTGTTCGGTTCAGTGAATAACATCATGGTGGCTGACGCCCTCAAGGCTCAACATGACATTGAGATCGACCGTCACAAAATCACCATCAATGAGGACAGAATCAAGGAGTTGGGTCAATACACCGCTCAGGTGAACCTGCACCGCGACTTCAAGGTGGACATCAAAATCAACGTGGTTCCTGAAACTGCTGAGTAATCTCCACCCTGTTCAATACATCAGGCGGCGGAATCCTCGATTCTGCCGCTTTTTTTTGCCCAACAGCCGCCCATAGCGATATATTGTGTATATTTGCCACTCGAAAATTTGACGAATATGAGTGAGAAAAAAATAGAAACCGCCGCCGCTCTCGGCAACGCATTAGTGGAGAAAGTTGATGACTTTTTGCATCATTTCACCAGTTACGCCACCGATTTGGTGGTGGGCATACATCCCCAAACCTACGATATCATCCTCGACAGCCCGAACAAAATTCCCGAAGGCTATCGTCAACATAGCATCGCCGACTTCATCCTCACCAACGAAAAAGGTCTATACGAACCCGACGAAAAGGTGATTTTCCAAGTGGCAGAGCATTATTTTTAGAGATGAGGAGATAAAAAGATGAGAAGATGATGAGATGAAAAACGATGAACTGTAGGGGCGTATCGCATACGCACAAAAACGATTAGTATGGCGAAAAAAGAAAGTAACTCCATGAAATACAGCGATTTGGTCGCCCAAATCCGCAACAAGCAGTATGCCCCCGTATACCTGTTGCAGGGCGAGGAACCGTTTTTCATCGACCGCATCACCAAGATGTTCGAGGAAGAGATTCTCGAACCGGAGGAGCGCGACTTCAACCAAGTGGTGCTCTACGGTAAAGATACCACCGCGGACATGGTGCTGGCCAACGCCAAACAGTTTCCCTTCGGTAGCCCCTATCGCGTGGTTATTCTGAAAGAAGCTAAAGAGCTGAAAAAGATAGAGTTGCTGGATTCTTACGCTGAAAATCCGAGTCCGCAGACCATTTTGGTGGTTTGCCACAAGTACGGCAAACTGAAAGCCGCACAGACGAAAGCATACGCCAAACACGGGGTTGTATTCGATTCTGTTGGGATAAAAGACTGGAACTTAGCCGCTTGGATCCAAGATTTGGCCGAACAGACGTTCAATTTTCGGTTGAGTCCGCAAAGCGCGGCGGTGCTGAGCGAGCATATCGGTAACGACCTGTCCCGTATCTTCACGGAATTCCAGAAACTGCAGGTGGTACTGCCTGCTGGCAGCGAAATCACCTCCGCAGTTATCGAACAGTACATCGGCATCAGCAAGGAGTACAACATTTTCGAACTTCAGGACGCTTTGGGCAGCCGCAATCTGTCGAAAGTGTACAACATTATGCTCAATTTCACCTTGCATCTGAAGGAAAACCCCAATATCCGCACTATTTCGATGCTTTACTCCTACTATCAAAAGATGATACGATATCATCTTGCGCCCGACAAGAGCAACGATGCGCTGCGAACCATTTTCGGCAATCTGCCACCCTCCATCATCGCCCGCAACGTCGGCATCGCTAACAACCACACCCTGCCGCAATTGACCCGGATTATCTCAATATTAAGAGAATACGATGTGAAATCCAAAGGTGTGGATGCCAATAACGATGAAGGTGAATTGCTGAAGGAGATGATTTACAAGATTACCCATGTATAAAATGAATAATATTCGGTTTTCCCCTGTAGAGACGCGATTAATCGCGTCTCTACAAACGGCATTGTTGATACTATGCCTGTTCACCGCCACCATTTCCCGTGCACAGATACCGCAAGGCTACTATGCCTCCGCTGAGGGTCAGAATGGTCAGGCTCTACGCACCGCCATGTATCAGATTATCAAGAGCCATACCTCGTTGTCATACAATGATTTGTGGCAGGCGTTCTATACTACGGATGTGCGTCCCGACAACGGCAAAGTGTGGGACCTCTACTCTGACCAGCCTGGCGGTTCTCCAGCCTATTACTTCACTTTCGGTAGCGACCAGTGTGGCAACTATTCTGGCGAGGGCGACTGCTATAATCGCGAGCACTCGGTGCCGAAAAGTTGGTTTGGCGGTAGTGTCGCGCCCATGTACACGGACCTTTTCCACCTTTATCCTACGGATGGTTTCGTCAATTCCAAGCGGGGCAATCTGCCTATTGGTCAGGTGGTTAATGCTACGTGGACGAGTACCAACGGTTCCAAGGTGGGCACCTCCAACATCTCGGGTTATGCCGGGCAGGTGTTCGAGCCCATCGACAGTTTCAAAGGCGACTTCGCCCGTACCTATTTCTATATGGCGGTCTGCTATATGGACAAAAACCTCGGGGTGGAGACGCAATCCAACTTCACGGGCGGCGATCTCAAGCCGTGGGCGCAACAACTTCTGCTTCAATGGGCAGCGATGGACCCTGTCAGTCAGAAGGAGATCGACCGCAACAACGCCGTCTATCAGCTGCAACACAATCGTAATCCCTTCATCGACTATCCTGAACTGGCGGAGATGATTTTCGGCAGCGATACCTCTGCCTTCGCTTCTCAAATCTTCGAATACAAATTGCCTGTTCTGTGGTCGATTTCTCCTAATCCAACTACGGATTATATCAATATACAATCATTTGATTATCAGCAGAATAAAACAGACATTGAAATAATTGACATGAGAGGAAAACCTATCCTGTCGTTGCAAGAGGAGATTACGGAAAACTATCGTTTGGATGTTTCCTCGTTGTCGGCTGGCATCTATCTGCTGCGACTGACTTCGGGTCAGAATGTCAATACTTTTAAAATCGTAAAACAATGAGCATCATCAAGATAACCAAGCAATTCTCTTTCGAAATGGCCCATGCGCTGCGCAACTACGACGGTTTGTGCCGCAATATCCACGGCCACTCCTACAAAATGGACATCACGTTAGCCGGACAGCCGTTACATGACGACAATTCCCCGAAAAACGGTATGGTGATGGATTTCGGAGACTTAAAAAAGCTTGTCAATGAAGAGGTTATCTCCCTTTTAGATCACGCTTTGGTGTTGAATGCCAAAACCGACACCCAACTCATTGAGGTCTTAAAGCAGAATTACGAAAAAATTGTTATCGTGGAATTTCAGCCCACCACTGAAAATCTGCTGAATTTCATTGCAGAAAAAATCAAAGCGAAATTACCTGAAAGAGTGATGCTTACGTGCGTGCGTTTGCGCGAAACGGACACTTCCTACGCAGAATGGTGCTGTTAACGTATTTGTAGAGACGATGTGCACATCGTCTCTACGGTCTTCAAATGATTTCCACAGGCGTTACCATCCCTTGTAATTGCCCATCCGAACGTCCGTTGTCGGTGATGAACAACATATCCAACCGGACGCGGCGCGTTTTAGAGCGCTGGAATTTCAGACTGACATCTTCCACAGTTGTGTTTGGGTTGATGAAACCGTAGTGGGCGTTTGACTCATCCACCAGTCGAATGTAATCCATTATATCCTTGAAAGTCAGCGATTCTGAAAAGGCCAATGAGGATTTTTCAGCCACTAACCGCATAATGGTTTTCGTGCTGAACACCCCGACAATCTGATGGTTTTCCACAATGGGGATGTAAGAGTAATCGTTGCGTTGCATCACCTTCACCGCGGCAAGGACGGAATCTGTCGGTGCCGGTGCGAAGATTTGTCCGGCACGAATCGCTACGCGCATCAGCGTTTGCGGGTTAAGCGAGTAGTAGAGGTTGTTGACCTGTCGGAGGGCTTGGTCGGTGACGATGACCAGATCGTTGCCTGCCTTCGACCAGTCGTAGTGTGAGAGCAGGTTGCGCAACACGCGACAGAAAGCCAGATTGCTGCGCAGGCTTTTGTACTGCGGCATCTGTTCCAGCTCTTTCATCTCCGTGACATTCAGATTGTTAAGAGCCCATTCCTCAATCTCGCGGTATCTTTCTAAGAATTGTCCGGCTTTGTTTTCCATTTTCAATAACATTTAGTGCTGCAAAAGTACAATTTTTAAGGCAAAAGGGAATAGGCAAAAGGCAATAGGCATTAATACACAAACCTCCCCGTTGCAACATCAAACCGCGCCGTATGGTCAAATCCGCAACGTTCCAGTTCGGTGATGGCCTCGGGCACGAAGAGCGTCATCTCCTCTGCTTTGTGGGCATCGCTGCTGATGAGGACGGGGATGTCGGCCTGACGGGCCTTCATCAGCAGTTCCGTAGAGGGATAGAAGTGGTCGCAGCGCTTTTTGTACAATCCGCGGGTGTTCACCTCGATGATGACATCGTACCGCTTGATGAGCTGTATTGCCTTGTCTGCCAGTGTCTTATACCACTGCTCGTCTTCTGTGAAAAAGCGGTCGCGGTTATGCATCTTGATTTTGTCGAAGTGGGCGATAATGTCCAGATGCTGGGTTTCCAACATCTCGAAAGTCTGCTCCCAAAAGGTGGTGACGGCGGTTCGGATATTGTTGTCGAACAGGTCGCGCAGACCGTTGTCGTAGGTCTCCTGTTTAGAGCCGTCGATGAACCAGAGTCCGTCGCCATGCGGAGGGTGCACCAAATGCACTCCACCGATGACGTAGTCGAGATGGTAAGTCTCGCGCCACTCATCGAAATTCTTCGTAATGCCTGGGATGAAGTCGCATTCCAACGATTTTAACAGCTTTATCGAGGTTTTCTGCTGCAAATCATCGATTTCGCGCACGTATTCCGGTACTTTGTCCTCCGAAATAGCAAAACTGTTCTCAAAAGGCACCGGCGAATGCGAGGAAAACCCTAACTGCTGAAGACCTTGCTTTTCGGCCTCGCGCACATGTTCTTCCAAGGTGCTTTTGCCATCACAATAGAGGCAATGGGTATGGTAATTGGCTGGGTAATAATTCATTTTATTCCAATTCATCGTTTACAGAATCATCATCGGTAATTTCATCGAGAATATTGAGCATATCGTTGCTGCGGCCGGCGTGGGCCCGGTTGTAGAAGTTGCTGAGGAAGATGATGACGACATTGTCGGAGGGGCGGTAGAGGAAAAGATTTTGGAAGCCATTCCAAAGACCGCCGTGGTAGACCAGTTTTCCGTGTTGGGGACTCTCCTCAATACGGAAGCCGTAGCCGTATATACTCTTGGGCAACAGACCGTTATTAAGTTGGTTTTCGCGTTGCGAGGCGAGTTCCACCCATTCTTTGGGCAGGATCTTGTAGTCGATGAAGTAGGCGTTGGCCCAGCGCAACATATCCTCCACGTTGGAGTAGATGCCCTTATCACCAAGAATGCCGTTCAGACGGTCGTATTGTGCGCATTTGGCGTCTTTTTTGTGTCCGCGCGCGATTGGCACCTCCACCACTTCGCCCATAGGCAGCGGCGGAACGCTCACCGTCTCCACTTTCGGATTCACTTTTGGGTACTCACGGCCATGTTGGTCGTCAATACCCACAATTTCAGTGAAAAAGTAGGTGTTTTCCATGCCCGCAGGCTTGAAGATGTTTTTGTGTACATACTCTTCAAACGGCATTTCAGAAACGAGCTCCACCAATTGCGCCAAAATAGCGTAATTGGTGTTCACATAGTCAAACTTAGAGCCTGTGGCAAAGGTTTTGGGATATTTCTGTTTCTCTAAAACTTGTATAAGTTGCTGATTGTCAATAAACGCGGAGGAATCGTACACCGTGTATTTGAAATTGAAATACTCCGGAATGCCTGATGTGTGTGTCAGCAAATGCTTGATGGTTACGCCATTATACGGTAAGTTCGGGAAATATTTGGTAATCTGATCCTCTAAATTGATTTTGCCCTTTTCGCACAGTTGCAAAACCGCAGCAGCAGTGAACTGCTTTGAAATGGAGGCCAAATCAAACAGCGTAGTATTGGTGATTATATTGTTGTCGGACAGGCATTGGCGAGGCGGCAACCCCGTCAGGACCAATTCCCCGCTGGCATGTTCCACTAACACCGTGTCGCGTACGGCCACCAACATCACCCCATTGAGTTTTTGGGACATTTCATTAGCCACAAACTCCAGACCCTCAATGTCATAGCGGTCATCGATGGTGTCCAAAAGTTGGGCTAAATAGATTTCTTCCGTAAAAAAAGCCGTGTAGGTGTCTGCCCGAAGAGACAAGGCGAGGCACATAAACACGGCTATAGCGATAATTGCCTTTTTCATCACAAATATGCGTAGATACGTGTGATGCTATCCATTCATGGAATTCAAGAACTCTTCGTTGTTCTTGGTGTCTTCCATATTGCTGATAACCAGATTCATGGCTTCTATGGTGGTCATGTCTGCGATATGGTTGCGCAGGATCCAGACTTTTTGCAGCGTGACGGGATCTTGCAGCAGGTCGTCGCGACGAGTACTGGAGGCCACAATATCGACAGCCGGGTAGATACGTTTGTTGGAGAGCTTGCGGTCGAGCTGCAGCTCCATGTTACCCGTACCCTTGAACTCCTCGAAGATCACCTCGTCCATACGGGAACCCGTCTCGATGAGGGCGGTGGAGATAATCGTCAGTGAACCACCGTTTTCCACATTACGGGCAGCGCCGAAGAAGCGTTTGGGTTTCTGCAGGGCGTTGGCTTCCACACCACCTGAAAGCACTTTGCCGGATGCGGGCGCCATCGTGTTGAAGGCGCGGGCCAGACGGGTGATGGAGTCGAGCAGAATGCAGACATCGTGACCGCACTCTACCATACGTTTCGCCTTGTCTAACACCATGTTAGCGATTTTTACGTGGCGTTCGGCAGGTTCGTCGAACGTGGAGGAAATCACCTCGGCATTGACGCTGCGTTGCATATCGGTCACCTCTTCAGGACGCTCGTCGATGAGCAGAATGATGAGGTAAATTTCGGGATGGTTATAGGCGATAGCGTTTGCTATATCCTTGAGCAACACTGTTTTACCAGTTTTTGGCTGAGCCACAATCAAACCGCGCTGACCTTTGCCGATAGGGGCGAAGAGGTCGATGATACGGGTGGAAAGTTTGCAGCCGGGATGTCCGGTGATGTTGATTTTCTCGTCCGGGAACATTGGGGTGAGATAGTCGAACGGGATACGGTCGCGGATTTCATCGGGTAGACAGCCGTTGATTTTCTCGATTTTGGTCAGCGGGAAGTACTTCTCGCCCGGTTTCGGAGGACGGATAGCGCCGTAAACCGTGTCGCCGTTCTTCAGTCCGAAGAGTTTGATTTGCGACATGGAGACGTAGATGTCGTCGGGAGAGGAGAGGTAGTTATAGTCGGAAGAGCGCAGGAAACCGCAGTTTTCGCTGGTGATTTCGAGCACGCCCTCTGCCATGACGGAGCCATCATACTGAGCGTTAGCCATGTAGGGTAGAGGGGTTTCTTCCGCTTTGGACACTTGTGGCTCGGGATCAGTGGGATAGGTCAAATTTTTGTTATGGTTTTCCTCTGCTGATTCATCTTTTTTATTCTTTTCGGGGGCAGCAGCATCCTCTTTTTTCTTTTTCGGGCGTCCACGGCGCGGTTTCTTGTCCGCATTATCCTCGTTCTCGGCTTTTTCCACCTGTTCCGCGGCGGGCGTCTCTTCAAATAGTTCGGTTTGAGTCGGTTTGCCTTTTTTCGCGGGCATCAGTTCTTCGATAACTTCTTCCACGGGCGGTTCTGGCTCTACGACCACTTGTTTTTTTGGACGGCCGCGACGTTTTTTCTCAGGTGCCGGAGGTGCGGTTTCCACAGGGGTTTCCACAGTCGCAGCAACAGTGGGTTCGGCCACTTTGGCTTTGGGCTGGCGACCTCTTCTCGCTTTAGGTTTCTCTTCCAAGGGAAGTGGATTGGCATATTGTATAATGTCCTCTTTAGGATTGGATTCCGTCTGAGCGGGCGTTTTTTCAGGGTTCTCGGTCTTCAAACTACCGAAAAGCGGGGTGACAGGCTTCTCCACCACACGCGTTTTCGATTTCATTTTAGTTTCATTTGAAGTGGCCAACAAGCCTTCACCGCCTCTTACAATTCTTCTTCTTCTGGGTTTGTTTTCGTTAATTTCTGACATTTAACTTCTTGTATCAGTTTTGATTATAAAATTGTTTTGGATTTATCGTGACGGAAAATGATCCATTTAGATTGGAAACGCTCACCCTTCAGTCGCCCTCTGTTTCCGTCACAACGTTTCGTTTTGAAAAGCGGTGCAAAAATACAATATTTCTTTATATCTCCAATAGTGTCATGAAAAAATAGTTTCAGGTTTCAAGTTTCAAAGTCACAATCTCATCTTTTCATCTCTTCCTCTCCTCCTCTAAAAAATATCAACACACAAGTATTAAGAATTTTTATGAAAAAAAATTGCCGAAGTATTGATAAAAACATTATTTTTGCAGCCTTAATTGGAAATACCAAAAATTTTATAAACTAAATTTATTAAACAATGAAAAAACTTTACGTTTTACTGGCTGCCATGCTGATCGTTTCTGTCAGCTTCGCGCAAATCCCCGCAGCCCAAAAGGTTGTGAAGACGGATGGTACTGCCATCAACATTAAGGGTACGCCCGCCAAATCCAACAATCAGAAAGCCACCAGCTCTTTCTGGTTTAACCTGATTGTTGATGCTTCCAACTACTATGGTGTAGATCCCAGTGGTTTTGCACCTCCAATCCAATGCGATACCAACGGTTTGTATTCATTCACCGATGGTGTCTCTTCTGTGCAATTCTGTTCAGTAGGTCAAGTGTATGACTGGTCTCACCCTTCATGGGGCGACATTTACGACTACACCGGCGCTCCGCAAGGTGTGCCCTATATGCCTTCTGCAGGGTCTTATTCCGTTGACTCCATTCAAATGCCTTTCCTCTACAACCGCGGTACAAATGTGGCTTCCACTGTCGTGGACACCTTGGTTATCACCTATATCATCGGTTTTGACGATGATGATGTCAGATATCTTGGCAGCTACGAAGGCAGCGAATTCGTACCCGCTTTTGCCATGCCTCTGATTCCTTTCGATCACAACGCTTTCATTCCCACTACAACCAGCGCAACCCCCGATGGTCTTTCCAACACTTTGGAAGCTTCTACCATTATTGTTGACAAAATCACCTTCACTGAAGCTGACGATACCGGTGAGGACTTCTATTATTTAACCTTGCCCACTCCGGCTGGCCTTTCTAACCTTACTCAAAAGCAACTTGTTGTAGATGTCACTTTCATCCCTGGCGGTGACAGAACCCCCACTTCAGTCATCGGCACTGACCTGAGCACATTCAGAACCGCTCTCTATGGCGAACCTCGTGATGGCTATAGCACCTATGGTTCCCCTGAGCTCCTTGATGATTATCAACAAGGTCTCTTCCACGATGCTGACAACTTCATTAGCGGAAATTCTTGGTATAATATTTTCCAACCCAACATCTTCTGGTCCAGCAACCCGAAACCCGATATCAGCCTGCTCGTGACCTGCAACGATTGCGGTATTGTGAACGTTCCTGAAATCGAGAAGAACAACATTACTGTTTACCCGAATCCTGCCACCAACAACTTCACCGTGAACCTTGGCAACGACGAGAAGGCTAACATCCAACTCTTCAACATCGTTGGTCAACAAGTTTACAGCGAAAACATCACTGGTAGCGCTCAAGTGAACGTGGCTAACCTCCACAGCGGTGTTTACATGCTCAAAATCAACCAAAACGGTAAATCTTACACCACCAAAGTGGTTGTGAAGTAATTCCAACGGTTACAATATAATATATAAGAGGGATGGTCGAAAGGCTGTCCCTCTTTTGTTAATTGAGAATTGATAATTGAGAATTATAGTGGGTAGATAATGTACAACTTTAACGGAAAACTATCAACAACAACACCCATTATCATGGGCATCCTCAATGTCACGGAAGACTCGTTCTATGACGGAGGAAAATATACCACTGAGACGGCCGTCTTGGAACGTGCCACACAGATTCTTTCGGAAGGCGGCGACATTATCGACATCGGGGCGATGTCCACGCGGCCGAACGCGCTGGAAATCCCTGAGGACGAAGAGATTTCGCGAATCGTGAAGGCAGTCAAGGTCGTACGCGAAAAGTTCCCCGAAGCGGTGCTCTCCATCGACACCTACCGTGCATCGGTGGCCAAAGTAGCGGTTGAGGCGGGTGCCGACATGATCAACGACATCTCGGGCGGCACCTTCGACCCCGACATGATTCCCACCGTCGGAGCATTGCAAGTGCCTTATTGCCTGATGCATACCACTGCGAAACCGTCTGACATGCAACAACATACGGAATACAACGACATCCTTGCCGACATGCTGCAATTCTTCGGTCAGCAACTGGAAAAACTCCACGCGCATCACGTCCACGATATCATCATCGATCCCGGTTTCGGCTTCGGGAAAACCTTGGAACAGAACTATTTTCTGATGGACAACCTCGAAGTTTTCCAACAACTTGGTTTGCCGATTTTGGTTGGAATTTCAAGAAAATCAATGATTTACAAATTGTTGGGCACCACCCCTGATGGAGCTTTGAACGGAACCACTGTTCTCAATACCATCGCTTTGATGAAAGGCACGGATATTTTGCGCGTACACGATGTGAAAGAGGCGGTCGAGGTGAGGAAAATTTTAAGAAATTTTTCTAAAAAAACCTCTTGACAAACGCGTTTTAATTTTGTATCTTTGCGCGTCCAAATTTTGCTTGATGAAATTATCAGAATTTAAGTATTATTTGCCTCAAGAATTGATAGCTCTGCACCCAGTGGAAGAGCGTGATGAGGCCCGCATGATGGTGCTCAATAGAAAGACGAAAACTATTGAGCATAAGCTATTTAAAGATATTATTGATTACTTTGACGAGGGCGATTTATTCGTGATGAATAACACTCGTGTCTTCCCCGCGCTGATGTTCGGCGAGAAGGAGCAGACCCGCGCCCAAATCCGCGTTTTTTTGCTGAGAGAACTCGACGAGGAGAGTCGTTTGTGGGACGTGCTGGTTGACCCTGCCCGTAAAATCCGTATTGGAAACAAGCTCTCTTTCACCGAAGACGACAGTTTGGTGGCCGAGGTTAT
The DNA here is from genome assembly GCA_017633495.1 of Bacteroidales bacterium. Classification (GTDB taxonomy): domain Bacteria; phylum Bacteroidota; class Bacteroidia; order Bacteroidales; family WCHB1-69; genus F23-D06. The sequence goes on from JAGBPE010000033.1 coordinate 16,989, forward strand.
TGACAACACGACCTCCCGTGGTCGTACCTTGCGTTTCCTTTTCGACGGCGATCACGATGCTTTCAAGAAGAAGCTGATGGAGATCGGCACCACCCCGCTGCCTAACGACATCCAGCGTTTGCGCGATATTGAGCCGAACGATGAGTTTGACTATCAGACCATTTACGCGACCGAGGAAGGTGCTGTGGTGGCTCCCGCCGCCGGCTTTCACTTCAGCCGCTTCCTGCTCTCCAAGATGGAGATCAAGGGCATTGAGCGCACCTACATCACTTTGCACGCCGGATTAAGTAATTTTAACGATATTGACGTTGAGGATTTGTCGAAACATAAACCCGATTCCGAGCGCATGATTATCCGCGCGGACGTGGCAGACAAAATCAACGAAACCAAGAAAGAGGGTCACAAAATCGCGGTGGTCGGTACTACCACGATGAAGGCTCTGGAGTCTTCTGTGTACGACAGCGGCATGGTGAAAACCACCGAGATGAACGGCAAAGAGGACATGTGGACTAACAAGTTCATCTATCCGCCTTACCGTTTCAAAGTGGCCAATGCTATGGTCACCAACTTCCATGCTCCGCAAAGCTCCATGCTGATGATGGTGGCGGCGTTTGGCGGTTACGAGTTCGTGATGAAAGCCTACAAAGAGGCGGTAGCTGAGAAATATCGCTTCCTCACTTACGGCGATGCCATGTTGATTATTTAACGTTTTTTAATACGATAAAACTATGTCAAAAGCATATCAAGAAGCAGGCGTACAATTGGAAGCTGGCTATGAGTCGGTGCGCCTCATCAAGAAACATATTTCCCGCACCAACCGTCCCGGCATGATGGGCAACATCGGCAGCTTCGGCGGCATGTTCGACCTGGCGTCACTGGGTTACAAAGAACCCGTGCTGGTCAGCGGTACCGACGGCGTGGGCACCAAACTGAAACTGGCGTTCATGATGGACCGCCACGACACCATCGGTCAGGATGCGGTGGCCATGTGCGTGAACGACGTGCTCGCGCAAGGCGCAGCTCCCCTCTTCTTCTTGGACTACATCGCCGTGGGCAAGAACGAACCCACTAAGATCGAGGCGATTGTGAAGGGCGTGGCCGACGGCTGTGTTCTCTCCAACTGCGCACTCATCGGCGGTGAAACGGCGGAGATGCCCGACATGTACGACGAAGATGAATACGACATCGCCGGCTTCACCGTGGGCGCGGTCGAAAAATCCAAACTCATCGACGGCTCCAAGGTCAATGTGGGTGACGTGCTCATCGGTTTGGCCTCCAGTGGTGTGCACTCCAACGGTTTCTCGTTGGTGCGCAAAATCGTCTTCAAAGATAACCAATTGGATCTCAACAAGCAATACGAAACGCTTCCCGACACTTTGGGCAACGTGCTGCTCACCCCGACGCGCATCTATGTGAAGCCCGTTTTAGAAGTGTTAAAAAATGTTGATATTCACGCTATCTGTCACATCACCGGCGGCGGTTTCGACGAGAACATCCCGCGCGCGCTGCGTGAAGGACAAGGCATCTTCGTGGACGAGCACAACTGGGAAATGCCCGCCATCTTCCCGTTCCTCGAAAAGTACGGCAAAGTCAACCACCGCGAAATGTTCAACGTCTTCAACATGGGTATCGGCATGGTCCTGATGGTCGATCCGAAGGACGCCGACCGCACCGTCAAGATGTTCAACGAACTCGGTGAAAAAGCCTACATTATCGGTAATGTCACCGACAAGGAAGGCGTTGTTGATATTAAATTAAAATGAAATACCTTGGACCACACGTTAGCGCATCCGGCGGCGTGGAAAACGCCCCGTTGAATGCCATGCAGGTGGGCGCAACCGCGTTTGCCCTGTTCACCAAGAACCAGCGGCAGTGGTTTTCCGCTCCGTTGAGCGAGAAATCGGTGTCGTCCTTTAAGGAAAACCTCGAAAAATCGGGAATTTCCGCCGATTATGTGCTACCCCACGACAGCTACCTCATCAACCTTGGAAGTCCTGATGCAGAGGGGTTGGAGAAATCCCGCAAATCGTTCCTCGAAGAGATGCAGCGTTGCGAGCAATTAGGGTTAAAAATGCTTAATTTCCACCCGGGGAGTCACCTAAAACAGATCTCTCTTGAAGCTTGTCTGACGTTGATTGCTGAGAGTATCAACATGGCCTTGGACAAAACGACTGATGTATCCGCCATCATCGAAAACACGGCAGGTCAAGGCTCCAATGTGGGCTTCAGTTTCCAGCATTTGGCTTATATCATCGACAAAGTGGAGGATAAGAACCGTGTGGGCATCTGCATCGACACCTGCCACACCTATTCCGCTGGCTACGATCTCAAGACGGAGCAAGGCTATCAACAGGCTTGGTCGGAGTTTGACAACGAAGTGGGGTTCAAGTATTTGCGTGCCATCCACCTCAACGATACGAAAAAGGAATTGGGAAGTCGCGTTGATCGCCACGAAAGTATCGGCAAGGGCTTGTTGGGCATGGAATTTTTCGAGCGTTTCATGAAAGACCCTCGTTTCGACAATATACCGTTGATTCTCGAGACTCCGGACGAGACCCTATGGGCTTCTGAAATCGCTATGTTACAAGAACTTACAAAATAATTTTCGGGACAGACGGAGATATCAAAAAAAAGTGTATTTTTGCCGCCGATTTCAACTGCTGCGTTCTTCTAACGGTTAGGAATCAAGATTCTCAATCTTGCAATACGAGTTCGATTCTCGTACGCAGTACAAAACAAGGCCATCTGTCACATACAGATGGTTTTTTTATTTGCTATGAAAAAGATACTCTATTGGATACAAAACGCACGCGCTTACGCGCTGCCGCAAAGCGTATTACCGTCATTAGTGGCCGTTTTCATGGCCGCGGGGCATGACGATTTCTCCATCGGATTGAGCATCGTGGCGGTGCTCGGGGTGATGCTCGCACACCTCTGTGTCAACCTTTTCGACGACTACTTCGACTATCAGTTCCACAGCGAGGAGGTTCGTGAGCAGACCGTGGCGGAAGGACAACGCGCCCGCATCGCAAAAAGTCCTTACCTCACCTCTGGCGAAGTTACTCCCAAAAAGCTTTTCTTCGTGGCTTCCTTGTTCGGACTAGCTGCTTTGTTGTTGGGCTGCATCGTCTTTGCAAAACGAGGACTTATTCCGCTTTACATTGCTTTGGCGGCTGGATTCCTCGGCTTTTTCTACTCTGGAAAGCCCATCCGTTTCTGTTATCACGGTCTTGGAGAGTTGGTCACGGGACTCATCTTCGGACCGCTGTTGATGGCTGGTGTGCATTATTCGGCATGCGGAGCGCTTAACACCGGACTCTACGTGGTTTCCATCGCCGTCGGTCTTTGGGTGGTCAACATTCTCTACACCCACTCCATCATGGATGCCACCGCCGACCGCAAGGTGGGCAAGAAGACGCTGGCCGAGGTGCTGAAAACCAAACCGCTGAAACTGGCCGCCGCCGCCATCTTCAACTTCACCCCCTACATTTTTCTGCTTATCTCGCTGATTACCGGATCTTTACATCCTGTTTTTGCGGCCATCTTCCTCATCCTCCCGCTCTCTATTGCACTATTCTATTTGCTATATCAATTCTGCTACCATCCCGAACGCGAGTTCGAACGCAAATGGTGGTACGGTCCCATCGAGCATTGGGACGCGATTTGCGAACAACACCTAGAATGGTTTGCCATCCGCTGGTTCCTCGCACGGAATATCTTGCAGTTCGCAAGTTTGATTTTCATTGTTTGTTCTCTGTTGAAATAACCTAACGATGATTGTAGAGACGCGATTAATCGCGTCTCCACAGTTGTTTTGTTATCGAAAAAATTTGTACTTTTGCGCTTTGAATCGGCCCCGTAGTTCAGCTGAATAGAACGTCAGATTCCGGTTCTGAAAGTCGTGGGTTTGAATCCCGCCGGGGTCACTAAATACTGTCCGTATGAATATCGAAAAATACGACGAAATCAGGGCTTCCCTGCCCGCTGGCGTGCGTCTGATCGCCGTCTCCAAATTCAAACCGGCGGAAGATATCGCCCTGCTGTACCAACACGGTCACAGGGCTTTCGGCGAGAATCACGCCCAGGAGATGAAAGCCAAGCACGAACAGCTCCCCAAAGACATTGAATGGCACTTTATCGGGCATCTGCAGACCAACAAAATCAAGTACATTGCTCCGTATGTGGCTCTGATTCACAGCATTGACAGTTTTTCCCTGTTGAAAGAGGTCAATAAATACGCTGTGAAAAACGAGCGCACCATCCCTTGTCTGCTGCAGTTCCATATCGCTGACGAGGAGTCCAAATTCGGTTTCACCCTTGAAGAGTGCGAGGGAATGCTGCAAAGTCCCGAATTCCAACAACTGAAAAACATTGCCATTCACGGTGTTATGGGTATGGCTACCTTCACGGACGATCAGGAGCAGGTGCGCCGCGAGTTCCATCATCTGCATCAGATTTTCGAAGAACTCCAAAGCCGATATTTCTTGCAAAATCCTGATTTCAAGGAACTTTCCATGGGAATGACGGAAGATTACCCGATTGCCATTTCCGAAGGCAGCACCTTGATTCGCATCGGCAGCGCTATTTTTGGCCCGCGCAATTATTCACTATAGCTATTGGCTGTTGGCTATTAGCTTATCTATGATAAATAATGATTTAGACAACTCTCTCATCTCCTCATCTTTTAATCTTTTAATCTAAATACCCCCTTAATTATGACAAAAAAAACTACCCTATTCCTCATTATTGCGTTGCTGGCGAGCTCCTTCTCTGCCTATGCTAATGGCGTAGATGATGGTATTTCTAATGACAAGAAACCCAAAAAGGAAAAACCGAAAAAGGAGAAAAGCGAAGTGCGTACTGGCTGGACGTTTGGTATTTTGCCCAGCATTGCGTATGATGCGGACAAAGGTTTTCAGTACGGTGTTTTGTCGAATGTCTATTATTTCGGCGACGGCTCCACCTATCCCGAATACCTCCATTCCCTCTATTTTGAGGCAGCGTACACCACCAAACGCTCGGGTCTTTTCCGTTTCAACTACGACTCCAAGTATTTGCTGCCTGGCCATCGGGTGAAATTCGACATCTCCTATCTGCCTGACGCACTGTGCGATTTCTACGGTTATAATGGTTACCAGACCGTCTATAACGGCGGTTGGGCGAAGAAGAAAAGCGAGGATTACATCTCCCGTGCTTTTTACAAATCGCAGCGCGACCTCCTTCGAATTGCTGGAGATATTAACGGCAATATCGGTGGTGATTGGTACTGGAACGCCGGACTCGGACTGTTGTGGTATAAAATCGCGCCGGTGAACATCGACATGATCAACAAAGGCAAGAAACCGGAGAATATGCTGCCTTACGTGGACGGTCTCTACGACAAATACGTGAAGTGGGGTATTATCCCTGCGGCGGAAGCCAATGGCGGTTGGCATCCTTACCTGCGTGGCGGTCTCTCTTTCGACAATCGTGATCGATTGCAAAATACCAAAAAAGGTATGAATGCGGACTTCTTCTTAACCTATTATGCTGGTTTTGGAGAAGATAAGGGTGCCAATAGCTTGATTTTCAATGCCAGTTTCCGTCATTTTGTGCCGGTGTACCAAGACAAAATCACCTTCGCCTATCGTTTGGCTGCTCAGTTGAATGTGGCGGGTGATGCTCCGTTCTACATTAACAACTATTACAACAACTTGTTCATCCAGAGGGTTTTGTACGAAGGATTGGGTGGTGGCAATACGAATCGCGGCGTCTTGCGTAACCGTATTTCAGCTAAAAGTTATGCCTTCGCCAATGTGGAATTCCGCTTCCAAATTTGCAAATTCGACATTGGCAAGGAGCACTTCTTCATTGGGCTGAATCCCTTTGTGGATATGGGTCTTGTTCTGCATCCTTATCGTTTGGATCAGAATGAAATTATCGCCAATATTCAGCAAAACGATCCCGAATTCAATCTCGACGAACTCTCCAACTACATTGTATTCGATGAGACTAAAAATGTTTATCGTCCGCACTTTTCCGGCGGTTTGGGTCTGAAGCTGATGATGAACGACAACTTCGTGCTATCTGTGGACTGGGCAGTGCCGTTCGACAAGCGCGACAATGACGGAATGGCCAATATTTATGTCAAAATGGGATACATGTTCTAATCCATGAAAATATCTGAAAATCAAAATCTTAAAACATACAATACCTTCGGAATGGAGGTGTTTGCCCGTCGTTTTGTGCAAATGGAGAGTGCGGAGGAGGTGCCGACCGTCATTGAGGAGTGGTTGCGGCAAACTCCGTATTACATTCTCGGAGGCGGTGCCAACACCCTGTTTACCAAAGACTTTGACGGAACAATAGCGCATCCGGTTTTTGGAGGCATTGAGGTGATGGAAAAATCCGGTGAAAATGTGCTGCTGCGCGTGGCGGCAGGCGAGCCGTGGGACAATCTGATACAGTACTGCGTCAAGCATCAATACTTTGGCTTAGAGAATCTTACGGCTATTCCAGGACTGGCTGGCAGTGCGCCCGTGCAGAACATTGGCGCGTATGGCGTGGAAGTGAAGGACACCATCGTCAAGGTGCAAGGCTATCGCATTTCCACTGGCGAACCTTTCGAGCTGACGAAAGCAGAATGCCGGTTCGGCTATCGTAATTCCATCTTCAAACAGGAGTTGAAAAACGATAGCATTATCACATACGTTTGGTTTCAACTTTCTGAAGAAAAGCATTTTACGTTAACCTATCAAGGGTTGGTACAGTCGTTGCAAGAGCGGGAGTTGCCGCTCACTTTGCGCAATGTTTCCGAGTGCGTGCGCACTATTCGTGATGCTAAGTTGCCGGATCCTGCTATCATCGGCAACGGTGGCAGCTTCTTCAAAAATCCAGTCATTCTTGCAGAGAAATATCGAGATTTGAAAGCGCAATATCCCGATTTAGTAGCTTATGACGCTCCCAACAGCGACAAAAAACTCTCCGCCGGTCAGTTGATCGAGAAGGCAGGTTGGAAAGGCAAGCGTGTGGGCAATGCCGGCACCTGGAAGAATCAGGCGCTGGTGTTGGTCAACCACGGCGGTGCCACCCCGCA
>JAGBPE010000232.1 GCA_017633495.1 Bacteroidales bacterium
ACGCACGACATCGATTTGCTTTATCGATTTGATACACCATTCCAAGCGTTGAAATCCATTTTCGGTCGTGATTTGCTGATTAACCGAGATATGACAATGGTGCGGAAATCGTTTAAGGAGTACCGCGCATGGAAAGAGGACATCTTTCAAGACCCATATATTCAATCTATCATAGAATTTGCCAAGTTGGAACACGCTGCCGGTTTGGAGCCTGTTTTCTTCTTCAAAAGTTTAGTGGAGGGCGATGAGGATTTCACTTACGATATTCGTGATGTGAGGATGTTGCAGATATGGAAGGAAATCAGGCAGAATGGCGGTGTTATCGGCCTGCACGGCAGCCTCGAAAGTGCTGACAAGGCTGGAAGATTACGTTTGGAGCGTCAGCGGCTAGAAACCGAATTTGGGCCTTTGTCGGAGGATGTTACATCCGTACGACAACATTATCTGCGCGCCCACTTCACCGGCACGCCTAATTCTCTGGATTTATGGCAAGAAGCGGGCACCCCCGACGACTACACCCTCGGATTCGCCGAACGTTGCGGTTTCCGTTGCGGCACCTGTCACCCCTATCCGCTCTACGACGTGCGCCACGACCGCGTGACCGACATCATCGAGCATCCACTCATCGTCATGGACGGCACCCTGTTCGACTACATGAAACTCTCCTTCGAGGATGCCCGCACCCTGACCCAAAAGCTGAAACAACGCTGCTTCGACGTGGAGGGCGACTTTGTGATCCTCTGGCACAACCACGCGACTACGCGGGAGTTTGAACCGTATTTCAGGGAGGTGTATTTTCCGTTAGTTAGCAGTTAGTAGTTAGCAATTAGCAGTTAGTAGCTAGTAGTAAAAAGTGTGAAATGTAGAAAAATGTAACGAGCAACCCCAATTCCCCTTCTATTATAGAAGGGGTGCCCGAAGGGCGGGGTAGTAATATAAAACATCTTCCTTAAGCAGCCCCGTAGGGGCAAGAGCTCGGTAGCCAGGGGTAATGCGTGAGGAACGAACGCCGCCACCCCTGGGGATCCGTCAAAAACAAAAACCAAAGTCAATGTTAATAGTACATATCATATCAAACGAAAACGACCGCAGCCGCGTGGAACGCGTGACGCGGTATATGCCCGAAACGTTCGAACACCAGTATGTGACGCCGAATGAGTTGGCGGCATATCAGGGTGATGCGGATGTGATTCATGCGCACCGATGGTTCGAGTGCGGACATGCGGCGGCGAATTACGCCAGTGCAAAGCATGTGCCGTATGTGGTGGATGTGATGCAAAGCGACCTGGAATCCTACCATAAGTTGTTTATGTTCAACAAGAAAGGTTCCGAGAATGTGCTTGCGGAAGCGGCGCGGGTGGTCTTCACCAGTCAGTCGCAACAGGAGTTTTTGGCGCAGCATCTGCCCTCCAAAACCGCCGACACCGTCTTCTTCCATTCCATGATGTTGTTTGAGGCGTTGGATCCGTTCTGGATTTCCAACATCCGTATTCATCCGCCTACCGCGCTGGTACACATTAAGTTGCTCTATGTCGGACCTTTGGATTCCCATCATCATTTGGATGTGGTACATCATGCCATGAAAAAGTTGGAGCGCAGGAACTACGATGTTACCCTGTCTGTCGTGGAAGATTATACGAACGAGGAGTTGCTGGACGTTTATTGCAATCACGACATTATGCTGCAGTTAGATGAGAAAACGCCTTCCACACAACGTTTTGCGGAGGCTTTGTCTCAGGGTTTGCCGGTGCTGTATGCGCCCAATAACGTTTGCGACGGTATCTTCAAGGAGGGACAGGCCGGTTATGCGGTCAACCCGAAAAGTTCGGACGACATTGCCCGTGCCATCTTGAATGTCAGCGATTTGTTCGGAACGATAGAGCAGCATATCAGCCGTTTGCACCCGTTGAGTCAGTTCGATGGCAAGGAACAGGCGCGGCATTATGAGCATCTGTATGAAAATTCCGCCATGTAGGTTCGCTGATTAACTGCTAATTGCTAACTGCTAACTGCTAACTAAAAGTCCTGTTAATCCTTTTTCACAATCGAAATGTACGTGTAAATCGGGTAATGGTCTGACACGGTCAGGTCTTTGCAGACTGTGTATTGGAAATCGTTGAATTGCTTGTCGTGGGCGATGTAGTCGATGCGGTAGGCGGGGAAATTGCCGCCGATGTAGGTCGTGCCCGTGCCTTTGCCGCTGCTGCGGAACGAGTCCTTCAGACCGCGCATGATCTTGCTGTAGCTGAAGGATGCCGGCGAATCGTTGAAGTCGCCGCAAAGGATGACAGGGTAGGGGCATTCGCTGATGTGTTCGTGGATGCTCTTCGCCTGACGCTGACGCAGTACGTAGGCCATGGAGATTTTCTGAGACAGCTTCTGCGCTTTGTTGTTGAAGGTGGAGTCGTAGGATCCCGCCCAGATGGCCTTGCCGGTTTCATAATCGGTGCTGTCTAAGTGCATGGAAGCCAGATGGATGTTGTAGATTCGCAGCGTGTCGCCGTTGAAACGGATGTCCACGTACATCGACTTGTTGCTGGAGGAGTCTTCTGTGTCTATAAAACCGGCGTCCACAATCCGGTACTTGCTGAAAACGGCCATCCCGAATTCGTAACCCAACTTGTTCTTGTAGGGCAGCAGTAACTTGTGTGTTCTGTCGTTGTTTTTGATATTCAATGCGTTGATGATGGCTTCTGTGGAGTTGAAACCGGTTTTCCCCGACCCGTCGTAGCTGTATTCCTGAATGCAGAGAATGTCGGGTTTCTCGTTTTGCAGAAAATTTATCACCTGCTGGTTCAGCGATTTTTGGTCGCTGCTGTAGATGTTAAAAGCCTTGGCGTTGTAGCTCATCACCTTCAGACAGTTGGCGCACACCTCGGGTTTGTCGATGCCACGGAACTGAAAATGACGGTCTATGTTGTTGACATTGAGTAGGATGATAAATACAGGAAGCAGCGCCCAAATGGGTTCCACAAATAGCCAGATAAAGGTGATGGCGAAGTTGACGATGAGAAGGTAGGGGAAAAAGAGTCCGCAGTAGGCGACGGTGCTGGAGAATGAGGGCGGAATCAGTTTGGCCGCGAAGGAGAAAAGGAGCGCGATGGCGGACACAATAGTGACCACGATGAGCAGGAATTTGCCCAAAATTTTGAGTTTGCCGCCTTTTTTCTTTGCCATCGGTGCTTATTTCTGGGATTGACGGAACAGGATCTCCTTCTCTTCGGCAGTGAGCGAGCCGTAACCGCTCTTGGAAATCTTGTCAAGGATGGTGTCGATACGTTTTTTCTCCTCCTGCTTGCGAGCGTTGAACTCCTCGTCGCTGAGCGGACGTCCGCTCTCATGGGATACGTAATACTTTGATTTTCCGGATGTTTCACGATCCCGCTTCTGGAATGGCCATTTCCATTCACGTCGGTTGTTGTCGCGGTTGTCGGAAATGTGATAATAGGTTTGCTGACTGTTTTGGCGGTCGTTGCGGGTCCACATCCAAATCAGCAATATGCCGAAAACCATGCCGCCCAAGTGCGCGAAATGCGCCACGCCGTCGGAGGTCCCCGTTACACCGTACACCATCTCGATGATACCATAGAACAGCACCAGCCATTTGGCCTTGATGGGGACGAGGAAGTAGATATAGATGGTGGAGTTGGGAAACAACCAACCGAAGGCCAGCAACACACCGTAAACCGCGCCGGAAGCACCGATCAGCGTGAAACTGTTCAGGTAGTTGTCTTGCAGCGTCATGGTGGCGGCCACCAACTCGTTGAGGGAGTCAGGATTGCGTTGCAGCACCCCGTAGTTGTTTTGCAAAGCACTCTGCAGAGGCTCAATGGTGTTATTCTCAACCAGATAGCGGTATGTTTCCAAGGAAGGTGCATCCAGGAACTGGTTGAAAAGGGCAAGGGTGGGACCGATCTCCACAAAGGTGATGATGTAGTGTGTGAGGGCGGCTCCAATGCCGGTTATCAGATAGTAAATCAAGAATTTGCGCGTTCCCCAAGTGTTTTCCACCACGGCACCAAACATCCAGAGTGCGAACATGTTGAAGAAGATATGTCCGAAATTCGCGTGCATGAACATGTAGGTGATGAACTGCCAAACGTGGAAGTCCGGGGCTTTGAAATAGTGCAGTCCCAACCATTGGTTCAGGTCGCAGATGTTCGCCTTGGCAAATACGTAGGTGGCGAAAAATAGTAAGATGTTGATTATAAGAAGGTTCTTGATTCCTTTCGGTAAGATGTTGAATCCGCCGATTCCAATTTGTCCGTTGTTCATTGTTTAGGTTTAGGGGTTTACACGTTTAGGGGTTTACACGTTTAGGGGTTTACACGTTTATTGGTTTACACGTTTAGGGGTTTACACGTTTAGGGGTTTACACGTTTAGGGGTTTACACGTTTAGGGGTTTACGCGTTTAGGGGTTTACACGTTTAGAGGTTTACATGTTTATTGGTTTATAGTCTAAGTTTAAGTCAAAGTCAAATAGCCTAAAGGTAAAAAACGGGTGCAAAAATAGTCAAAAAATTTTACTTTTGCTCCTAAAAAATCAAGGTGCATTTCGATATTCAACTTCCTGATAATAAAAGTCTTCGCATTAGAGAGCTGGTGAGCTCTTGGGTGCGTAGGGGGGAGGTTTTGCCGATTTCGTCTGCCGACTGCCGCGATATTGTTATCATGCACCGCGCCTTGACCACCATTTCCGCCTCTGTAGAGACGCGATTAATCGCGTCTCTACAATCGGGGAAAACGCCCTCTTCCTCCGTTGCCATTGACGTGGAGGACTGCGGTGCGGCGTACCGGTTTCTGATGCCGATTCTCGCCGCCACGCCGGGTACATGGCGGCTGACGGGTACCCCGCGGTTGTTGCAACGCCCGATTTTGCCGCTGGTGGAGGTGTTGCGTGGTATCGGAGCCGACATTGAACGGGTAGAGGAGGGGTGGTTAATCCAAGGTAGATTGTTCCGCCCTGTAGAGACGATCTGCACATCGTCTCTACAATGCGATGAAATCGACGGTTCGTTGTCGTTGACCATCGACGCCTCCCAATCCTCGCAAATGGCCTCCGCCCTCGTACTGGCGGCACCTCTGTTGGGACTCCGAACCCTACACCTCACGACGCCTGACATCCCGTCGCTGTCGTACCTGCGTATGACACTGGCCTGCTCACGCGAGTGGCCCGTGACCATCCCCGGTGTGGAAGTTTCCGAAACACCCATTGGCGCATCCGGCGATTGGAGTGCCGCGCTCTTCTGGTTCGCATACGCCCGACTGCATCCGGAACATTCGTTTTCCCTTTCGCCATTGTCTTTGGAATCCATACAAGGAGATTCAATCATCTCTCAATGGTTCAATATGTTAAATATGTTTATTTCAATCGATAATTCAAATGTTGAAATATCCGCCGAACCATTGGAAACGATGCCTCGTTTGGTGTTGGATGTCCGCGATAATTTGGACACGGTGCCCGTGATGGCTGCATTGGCCGCGCTTCTACCTGCGGACATCACCTTCCGAAATGTGCGGAATCTGCAGTATAAAGAATCGGATAGACTGAACGCGTTGGCCACGCAATTGCGGCCATACGCTGAAATTGAAATCTCAGATAACGAATTTCGTGTTGTAGGAAATGGGCAGAAGATAGTAGCGGGGGCAGGATTCGATACCTGTCATGACCACCGTCTGGCGATGGCGTTTCTACTCTTCCCGAATGCGGAATTGAATGACACGGATTGTCTGTCAAAATCTTATCCAGGTCTTCTGGAACAACTGTAGAGACGATGTGCACATCGTCTCTACAATTACAATACACATCGTCTCTGCATATATTTCGGTAAATGCCTGTTGCCTCATTCGTTCAGCGCCGGCTTTCCCCAGAAACGCAGCACTGCGATTTCGGCCAGGAAACAGAGCAACGACAGCACTAAGAACCATGGCCACAGAGGTTTGCCGTTCAGACGGTCACTGACGCTCTTGGCGATGTTCTTCGTGTCTGCGCTGATTACCGTTATATTGTCGCCGAGTTCCTTCGCCATGTTATTCAGCTCGCTTTCGCTGTAGCACGTCAAATCCGATTCGCGGCGATTTTGGTTGAAGGCCAGCGTGCCTAACACTTGTCCGCCGCGCACAATGTCGTACCAATCGCTCGTATGTGCTTGATTGTGAAAATACAACGCCGTTTCATTGCCTAATCTGCGCTGCTCGGGAATGAACTCTTCGTTGCCCTTGCGCGAACGCAGCACCACGGCTTCGTCGGAGCCGTCTGACGGCAGCATCACGCGCTGCATCTGGTCGACGCCGATGAGATTGTAAAGCTTTTGTTGCACGGCGTTCATGATGCCGATGTTGTGGAGCGGCACGAAGAAGAGGGCGTGACGGTGAGCGTTGCCGAAATCGTCGTTCATGGCCACCGCCGAGAGGATCACCTTTCCGGATTCAAAGGGATAGGAGACTAACAGTGGAGAGTTGTCCTCCAATGTCATGATGATTTCGCTGCCGTTCGCACCGCCGGAGATGGCGTAATGTTGCAGCGTCTGCGGCATGTCGATACGTCCGTCGTCGGTCTCCAATGCCCCTTTGAAGTAGATGCTCTCGCGGTTCAGCATCTTGCACTTCAGCGAGCTCTTCACCAAGTTTCCGTAACGTCCTGCATTCAGCGACTGCAGCAGTCCGTTCACGCTGTTGTCTGCCTTTGCCGACGGGAAAATCAGCAATGTGCCGCCAGCCTTCACAAACTTGGTCAGTTCGTCGGCGAGACCCGAGGAGATGGTCGGTACCTCGCATAGCACGATGATGTCGCTTTGGCGCAGCTGTGTGTAGTTAACCTGTTGGTAACTCATTGGCTGATAAATGAAAACCGAATCTTTGCCGTATAGGGCGGCGAGGAAGCGGTTGGGCTCTTTGTCGTAAATCACCGACACGGTGCTGTTGTCGGAGACTTCGTAGGTGAAGTAGAGGTCGTCGTCGAAAGTGATGGGCGCGTCCTCGATGCTCACCTTGCCGCAGTTGGTGCCCGGCTCTTCGATGCGGTAGGTCAGATGGCAGTCGCTGTAGCCACCTGCTGGAATGTCGATGGCGGCGATGGCCTTCTGCTTGTCGTTAACATGCAGTTTCACAGGCACTTTCTGCACCTCTTCGCTGCCGTAGTTGTGGATGCGGGCGACCAGCGTGACGGTGTTGCCGAGCTTGAAAATGGGGGTCAGGAACCAGCAACTGTCCACACCCACATTGCTGATTTGCTCTGCCGGAGCGGGAATCAGACCGATGTGCGCGGATGAATCACCGCGCAGAACCGATAAATCGAAGTTATTCTTCTGGAAATCAGAGATATAGTAGTGGATGATGTTCTCTTTGTTGGAGTTCTGTATCGTATGGTTTTCGAAAGCGTGTATCTCTTTGAAAGAGTGGCTGTTGGGAGAGACTGAGATGCGGTCGAGCAGCTCCAACATCTGGTCTTTATTGAGAATGTGCGACTCCTCGCCGGTGAAATCCTGCGTGGTGAGTACGAAATCGTCAGAGAAATCGAACGATTGCACGATGTTTTTGGCAGCGTCCACCGCGTCGTAGAGGCGCGAACCGTTCTTGCTGTCGGTCTCCATCGAATAGGAGTTGTCCACGAAGACGGAAATCACGTTGCCCTTCGCGGCGCTCTTGTTGCTGCCGCGCAAGAAGGGCTGTGCGGCGGCGATTACGAGGCACGCGATACCCAAAACTCTCAGTGCCAGCACAATAAGTTGTTGCACCTGCGAGGCGCGCTTGGTCTTCTTCTGGATATCCTCCAACATCTGCACATTGGAGAAATAGACGGTCTTGTATCTTCTGAAATTGAAAAGATGTATGATAATCGGGACCGAAATGGCCACGAGACCGATGAGCATCAAGGGGTTAGTGAATGACATTCTCTAAAATTTAAAACGGCGGCAAAGGTACACAAAATACAAATATGCCCGAATCTGTAGAGACGCGATTAATAGTGTCTCTACAAACCGGAATTACACTCATTAAGGAATTCGTCATCGACATGCAGCAACCGTGCGATGGTGAACGCCTCCTTCGGGACATCGTCGTTGCGTGTCTCGATGAGGGAGTAATCCATGTAGTCGGAAATGTGTCCGATGCTGAGTGAACTGACGTTTTCTGGAATCTGCAACCCTTTGACGCGCAGACGTTTGCAGTCGACATCCAGACCGCTGTAGTGGGTGGTAACGATGGCGGTGAGCGAAAGTTGACGGCAGATTCGGATGAAACCGTTGACCATCCGTTTGCCCTCGTCAGGATTGGTGGTGCGGGCCAGCTCGTCCACCAGCGCAAGCACACGCTTGCCTTCGCGGGCGGTCTTGATGATGCGGTCGATGGTGAGCACCTCTACGGCGAACGACGAAAGTCCGCTCAGTGCCGACTGCCGGTCGCCGATACTTGTAATGATCTCATCCACAACGGGTAAGGTGGCGGATTCGGCGGGAAGGAAGAAGCCGAACTGGAACAGATATTGTGCCAATGCTACCGATTGCAGCAGTACCGACTTGCCGGCCATATTTGCGCCGGTAATCAGCACGGTTTCCCGACCGAAGCGGATGCTGACCGGCTGAAACTGTCGACCTTTCAGCGCTAAAACCTCCGCGATTTCGGGGTTGGTGAGGTTTACAAGGTCGTGACTCTCACCAATTTGCGGCTGACATGCTTTCCAATCGATGGCCAAGCGCGCTTTCGCAATCAGCAGGTCTATGTAGGCGGTGTTGCGTAGGTTTTGCGACAACGCCTGATGGTAGGGCCTTAACTTTTCGCTGAGTTCTGACCGCAAACGATCCTCAATCTCCTGAGCCTGAAAACGATAGGTCTCCTCCTCCTGACTGTTGCAGGCCGCTTTGAGCTTTTCGCGCAGACAGGCCAAATCTTCATCGTATGCCGAATAGACGTAAAAGTGGGGGATATGGGTGTGTTCGGGGTCCAGAATGTCGATAACCTCCTCCATTGGGGCGTATTCCAGCCAAGGAATCTCCAACTTGTTAACATCCAATGCGATAGTGCTGGTCAAAATGGCCGTCTTCTTGATCTCGAACAGCTGGATGTCGTCCAAAACCGCACCGTTTTCCAACGACAGCAGGGTAGGGGCGATGTTGTTGAGTTGGTGGATCTGTTGGCAGAGATGGGAGAGTGTCGGGCGGTGACATTCAGACTGCCAAAGCTCCATCGTGTCTGCCAGATGCTCGAATTCGGTCTTGAGTTCAGCGGCATCGGTGCAGAAGGGCAGGTTCAGCAGGTGCTGGCGGCCCAAAACGGAGTGGAATTGCAGTTTCTCGAAGACGAAACGCAATGACGGCTGTTGTTCGAAGGCGTTCTTGAATAGCATGGGATCCACTTTTTTTGTTAATACGGGAGATTTAGTCCGGTGGTGTCGATCAGGTCGGATTTTTTGCTGACGATGAGTGCGGAGGCGTCGTTCAGCAGCTTCTCGGCCGATTTTTCCTCGCTGATGTAATAGGCGATGGAAGACTCAAACTGCTCATTTGTGATTTTATAGCGGTCGAAAAGGTCTTTGTAGTAGCGTCGGGCCATCTCGTCTTTTGGTACGGAATCAACTGGCGACAGCTGAAGGTAGCTTTCAATGATGTAGCTCTCAGCCAGGATGTTAACCAAGGTGATACGGTTGATCAGATGGTCGGGTTTCTCCATCACGTGCTTCTTGCTCTTGCAGCCAGCAAAGAGGGTCAGCAGGGCAAAAAGGATGAGAACGATAGTGTGAACTCTTTGGACTATATTTTTCATTATTTGTATCATTATCGGTGTTCTGTAGAGACGGTGTGCACATGGAGACGGTGTACACACCGTCTCTACAGGGAAAATCATTTCTCGGTAGCTTGTATGGGGGTATACCCCAAACTGATACCCGCCTCGATCATGCGTTGGTAGGCGGCCTCGCGGGTGTTCTCGATGTCGCCGTCCAGAATGGCGTTGCAGACCACATCTTTGATGTCGCCGATGGCTCTGCAAGGCTGGAGGTTGAAGGCCTGCATAATGTCCTCGCCGTTGATGGGCGGTTGCCAGTTGCGCAGACGGTCTTTCTCCTCGATTTCGATCATTTTGTCGCGCACAATTTCGAAATTCTTGTGGTAACGCTTGATTTTGTCGGAATTCTTGGAGGTGATGTCGGCTTCGCAAAGCATCATTAGATCGTCAATGTCGTCGCCCGCTTCGAATAACAACCGGCGCACGGCGGAGTCTGTGATGTTGTCCTCCACCAAAGCGATGGGTCTCAGGTGCAGGTTAATGAGCTTTTGTACGTATTTAAGACGCTCGTTGACAGGTAGTTTCAATCTGTGGAAGATTTTGGAGGCCATCTTTGCGCCCACCACTTCGTGACCGTGGAACGACCATCCGTGCAAGGGGTCGAAGCGTTTGGTGACCGGCTTGGCGATGTCGTGGAGCAAGGCCGCCCACACGAGCCATACGTTCGTGCTGCTCATCGCCACGTTGTCCACCACTTCCAACGTGTGTAAGTAGTTGTCTTTGTGACCTTTGCCGTTGATGTTGTCCACGCCTTTCAGCGCGATGAGTTCCGGCATGAATTGTGCCAGCAGTCCGCTTTCGTCCAGCAGTTTGATGCCTCTGGAGGGACGGATGCAGTGCAGAATCTTGTTGAACTCCTCCATGATGCGCTCTTGGGAGATGATTTCGATTCGGTAGGCGTTGCGCTGGATGGCCTCGAAAGTGTCGGGATGGATGTTGAAGTTGAGTTGGGAGGCGAAGCGCACGGCCCGCATCATGCGCAGCGGGTCGTCGGAGAAGGTGCGGTCGGGGTCGCAGGGGGTGCGGATGATCTTGTCGGCAATGTCCTGCAGTCCGTTGAAGGGATCCAGCAGCGTGAACGGATGCTCGCCGTTGAGGGAGATGGCCATCGCGTTGATGGTGAAATCGCGGCGCAGCTGGTCGTCTTCCAAGGTGCCGTCCTCCACAATCGGCTTGCGGGAGTCGCGGCTGTAGGACTCGCGGCGCGCGCCCACAAACTCGATGACGCTGCCCTCGAAGTGGAATTGCGCGGTGCCGAAATTGCGGTAAACGTTGACGTGCAGATCGGGGGAGATGAGCGCGGCGGTGGCTTTCGCCAGTTCGATGCCGCTGCCCACCGTCACGATGTCGATGTCGGTGTTGTGGCGCTTCATGATGATGTCGCGCACCACACCGCCCACCACGTAGGCGTCATAGCCAAGTTGGTCGGCAGCCCGTTGCACGTACGGGTATATCGGGTGAGTGAGATTCTTTTCGTAGCCCATGGATGAGTGTTAAAACATTAGTTTTTAAGATGTTCGGCAACCACTTCGGCAATATCCTTCACATTGGCATCTGTGCCGTGACGGAAGGCTTTCTTGCACATCGGACATGCTGTGACCACCACGTCGGGGTTCGGCTCGGTGAGCACAGATAAGGCTTTGTCGCGCAGCTGCGTTTGCTGGTCGAGCGACAACACCGTGTTACCCAAGTTCATACCGCAGCAGAGACTGTTCTCCTTCTCAGCGGAAATCTTCTTCAATTTTCCGATGGCATTGAGCACCTTGCGAGGCTGTTTGTAAATGCCGGAACCGCGTCCGAGATCGCAAGGATCGTGGTAGGTGAAGGTTGTATCCGACTGTTTTACAGAGAGTTTGCCAGATTTGATAAGCATATCGATGTATTCCGTGTGGTGATACACCGGAATGGAGAGGTTGTATTCGTGTTTGAAGGTGTGGTAGCAGATGGGGCAGGAGGTGACTAGCGCGGTGGCGTTGCAGGAGCCGATCAGCTCGCTGTTTTTGCGACGCAGGTCGGCAGCTTGTCTGTTGAAGCCCTGTTGCATCAGCGGACGACCGCAGCAAATGGCCCGGTTGCTGTCTAAATGCCAGTATTTGACTCCGGCGGCATCGAAAATGGTCTTCATCGCTTCGGAGATGGTCGGGGTGAGTTGTGTCATGCAACCGCCGAAGTAGGCCACACGACCGATGGCGTTGAACCCCTTCACATTGTCGAGATAGCGGTAGTTGTCGCTCATGTCGGTGTCGCCCTTGTCGCGTGAAATGCGGCGGATGCTCATCAGGTCGATGTCCACGGGACAATCTTCGGCGCACTGGTGGCACATCAGACAGTTCTTGCCGGCGGCGAGGATGTCTTGGTGGTGCTCCAAGTTGCGAAGGTTTCTCAGCAGATAGACGCTCTGCACATCATTGATGTCCAGTGTGTTATAGAGCGGACAGCGGTCAATGCACATACCGCAGCGCGAGCAGGCACTCAGTTCATATTTGGTGTAGCCGGTCATCTTCACGCTGTCGCGCAAGCCCAGTTTGCGGAAATAGATGAGGAACACTTCGGCGAAGATATGCATGTAGCGGGTGAAGGGCAGCATCAGGAAGAAGATGCAGAGCGCGATGGAGTATAGTGACCAGAGTGGTAGTTCGAGGAATTCGGCCACGGGGCGGCTGAAGAGGTCTCCGATGGTCTGCGTGAGAAATCCGCCGTTGGCATAGAGGCGAGCGGTGACCGACTCACTGAGCAGACGTAGCGGGAAGATGGCCCACAGCGCAATCTTCACCGTGATGTCCATGGTGGTGTGCTTGGTGGTGCGTTGCATGCCGAGGATGCGGGAGTGGATCTTCTTGACGAAAGCTAAGAAGATGCCGGAGAGCACGTAGAGCAGCAGCAGATCCATGAGTTGGGTGAAGAAGACCTCGGTGCCGTTGACGGGTGGGTTGTGGTGGAAGAAGCGGTAGAAGATGGCGCACCAGAAATGGAACGGGCCTTTGATGCCGATACGGCTCTCGATGGCGCCGAACACGATGAGCAAGAACCAACCGAAGGCGATGCTGCGGTGCATATAGCCTAGGCGCCAGTTTTTCTTGGTGATGCGCAGGTGCAGCAGACATTCGCAGAAAACCTCCCATAGGGCGGGCACAATCCGTGTGGAGAACATGTTTTTCTTGATGAGGGCCTGCTGTTTGCGGTCGAACTGCTTGATCCAGCGCACGAATTTGTAGCCGCAGATGGCAAACAGGGCGATGGTGCCCATGACGAACGGAACGACGAAAGGATGGAAGTTTGCCATGGCTTAGAAAGTTTCGTGAGACGGGGTGAGAAGTTGACGCATGTTGATGATGAGCGAGCGCAGGTTGACGCCGCGCGGGCAGACGAGGGTGCACTTGCCGCAGAGCATGCATTTGCGCAGCTCATCGGCGAGCTTGTCGTACTGTCCGCGACGGAAGGTGTTGTGCACCTTGCGGATGTCAAAATCGGTGAACTGTCGTGCAGAGCAGGTGGCTGTGCATCCGCCGCACCCGATGCACAAACGATATGATGGAACCTCTTCCAGCAGTCGTTCGGCCTTGCGCAAGTCCGCCTGACTCAGGTTGAAAGAGCGTGTCTTCTTAATGGAAAATCCAAAATTCGCCATATTACAATATATGTAAAAAACCAAGCGGCAAAGATACACTTTTTTAAGATGCACGGAAAAAGGCTGTTGGTGCCTTTGCGCGTTGGTTTGTAGAGACGGTGTGCACACCGTCTGCACACCGTCTGCGTGTGTGTCGAACATGAATTTTTATTGCACTTTTTGCCGCGCGTGTTATTTTTTGTATTTTTGCAAAAAAATAGAATGCTGTTATGAGCACCGAAATGTTAGAGACCATCCGCGAGTATTTCAAGACCCAGCCGGTGTTGAAGGCATGGCTGTTCGGCTCGTTCGCCCGCGGCGAGGAGACCGAGGACAGCGATGTGGATATTCTGGTGGTTTTCGATAAGAAAGCCAGAGTTTCATTAATAGGCCATGCTACCATGATGTTGGACTTGGAGGAACTGTTAAATAGGAAGGTCGATTTAGTCAAAGACGGCACGCTTTTGCCATTCGCCGTGGAAAGTGCTAACCGAGATAAATTACTGATATATGAGAAGTCCGCTAAATGATAAATCAAGATTAGAGCATATTTGGGATGCCATATTGACCATCGAAGAATATGTTGTAGAGAAAGAATTCGAGGATATTGTCAAAGACAAGATTCTTCGTCACGCTGTCACCTGGAACATTCAGGTCATCGGAGAGGCATCTAACAAATTATCGAAGGAATTCATTTCAGCACATCCTGACACTAATTGGCGCGGTGTGATCGGAATGCGGCACGTGCTCGTTCATGACTACTATCAAATTGATGAGGAGGGCATCTGGAATGTGATAACAGAAGACCTCCCGATTCTCAAAGCCCAAATCAAGGAATATCTCTCCGAAATGGAGTAGCAAAAATAATCATCCCCAATTTTCACCAA
>JAGBPE010000002.1 GCA_017633495.1 Bacteroidales bacterium
CGCAGGACCACGCTGCCGCTGCCATCGCCGACAACGGCGTGAGCGTCTTCGCATGGAAGGGCGAAAGCCTCGAAGACTACTGGTGGTGCACCGTGAACGCCCTCTCGTTCCCCGGCGGCAAAGGCCCGCAACTCATCGTCGACGACGGCGGTGACGCTACTCTGCTCATCCACCTCGGATGCAAAGCCGAAGACGACCCGACCGTTCTCGATGCAAAGCCCGAATCTCACGAACAAGCCGTGATTTTCAACACGTTAAAGCAAGTGCTGAAAGAGGATCCGCACCACTGGCACAACATGGTGAAGGAGATCAAGGGCGTTTCCGAAGAGACCACCACCGGCGTACATCGTCTTTATCAGATGATGGAACGCGGCGAGCTGCTCTTCCCCGCCATCAACGTCAACGACTCCGTCACGAAGTCCAAATTCGACAACAAATACGGTTGCCGCGAATCTTTGGCTGATGGCATCAAACGTGCCACCGACGTGATGGTGGCCGGCAAGGTTGTTGTGGTGTGCGGTTACGGCGATGTCGGCAAAGGCTGCGCGCAAGCCATGCGCTCCTACGGTGCCCGCGTCATCGTCACCGAAGTCGACCCAATTTGCGCTCTGCAGGCCGCTATGGAAGGCTTCGAAGTCAAGACTGTGGAAGACGCTCTCAACGAAGGCAATATCTATGTCACCTGCACTGGCAACTGCGACGTCATCACCGTGGATCACCTCAACAAGATGAAAGACCAGTCCATCGTCTGCAACATCGGCCACTTCGATAACGAGATCCAAGTCAGCGCGTTCGAGAGCCAATCGAACATCACCAAGCGCAACATCAAACCGCAAGTCGACGAGTACATCTTCCCCGACGGACACTCCATCTTCATCCTGGCAGAAGGCCGTCTCGTGAACTTGGGTTGTGCTACCGGTCACCCCTCTTTCGTTATGAGCAACTCCTTCACCAACCAGGTGATGGCACAACTCGATTTGTGGCAACACGAATACAAAGTGGGCGTTTACAACCTGCCGAAACACCTCGACGAAGAGGTCGCCCGTCTGCATTTGGGCAAAATCGGCGTGAAACTGACAAAACTCACCCAAAAACAGGCTGACTACATCGGCGTGAAGGTCGAAGGTCCCTACAAAACGGACGCTTATCGTTACTAATCTCGAACTCAACACTGGTTAGATTAGATCATATATATTATACGGAGCTGTCAATTGCTGGCGGCTCCGTTTTTTTTTGTTCAACTTTTGCGCCCGCTTCGTCCATTTCTTGCGAAATTGGCCACTTTGATTTAACTAATTTTTGTTAATATATTTCTTGATGATTTGCAATACATTGATTATCAGGGTGGAAAAAAATTGCAAAATTCCTTGATAGGATGGGCTTTTCTACATATCTTTGTAGCACAAAACTTAAAAGCTATGAAGAGTAAAAAAGAACAAAAAATGAACAATGGCGAAGGCAAAGAAATGCCCGCCGAAAATGTAAAAAACCACGACGCCTCGAATGAGGTTCTTGAACAAAATTCTTCAACGGATACCAAATCGGAATCTACTGACGAAGAGCGGGAAAAGACGATAACCCTCATTGAACAATGGGCCCCGCTCCTCAGCAAATTCATCAAAGTGATGATCGCGATAGAAGATTTGGTGGAAGCCAAGAAAACGATGGAGAGTGACCCGCACTTCATTTACGTCATGAGGAAATTCATGGAATTCAAGGAAAAATTTGAGGCAGAACACCCCGAAATGACGGAGGTGAACGATGATTACGAATGCGAGGACGATGACCTGTTCGACATGGTGAAACAGTTAAAGGACAACCTCCTTGCGCACGGTATCTCTGTCAAAGTTCGGAAAGTGACCGACCCTGCGGAGGTGGAAAAGTTTGAGCGTTTTATGAATGAGACACCGACGAAAAACGGTGCCTCCAAGATAGCAGAAGCTTAGACTTAGTCTGCCAACGAATAGCCGAACTTCTTCATTAGCAGTTCGTTATTACGCCAGTCTTTCAGCACTTTGACGGACAAGTCGAGGTAGATGTGCTTTTGCAGAAAATCCTCAATCGACATCCTCGCGTCAGTGCCCAGTTTTTTGATGGCCGAGCCTTTGCTGCCGATGATGATGGCCTTCTGCGTGGTTCTCTCCACGTAGAGGGTCGCGGCTATTCTTATGAGGTCAGGTTCCTCCTTGTAGCTCTCCACCACCACCTCAACGCTGTATGGAATTTCCTTCTTGTATTGCAGAAGTATCTGTTCTCTAATGAGTTCCGAAACGAAAAAGCGCATCGGGCGGTCGGTGAGAGCGTCCTTCGGGAAATAGGGCGGGCATTCAGGCAACAACTCAACAATGCGGTTGCGCACCGCTTCGATATTAATTCCCTTGAGGGCGGAAATGGCGAAGACATCGGCAGTGGGGAGAATCGATTGCCAATGGTTTTTCGATTCTTCCACCTGCTCTTCGGTGTATTTGTCGGTTTTATTGATGATGAACACGACAGGAATTCCCATCTTGTTGATTTTCGCTACCAGTTCCTCGTTGTAGCGAGTTTCGCCGCATTCGATGAGATAGAGGATGATGTCGGCGTCTTGCAAAGAGTCGGTGACAAAACGCATCATGTACTTCTGCATCATGTAGGCGGGATCGAGCACACCGGGCAGGTCGGAGTAGACGATTTGGTAGTCGTCGCCATTGACGATGCCCTTGATTCTGTGCCGTGTGGTCTGTGCCTTGGAGGTCATAATGGAGACCTTCTCGCCGACCAGTTGGTTCATGAGGGTGCTTTTGCCCACGTTGGGGTTGCCGATGATGTTGACGAAGCCCGCACGATGCGGGGTAGTATTGGGGTTTTCCATAGTTTCTTAAAGATTTGATGGTGAATCGTGATGTAGTTTAGGTTCTTGGTTTTCAGAGTCGAAGGTGATATAGCTGAAATGTGAAAGCCAGTCGCCGGTGTTGAAGAAAGTGCATTCCGGGGTAAGTTCGTAGCGCGTGGGTACATGCCGGTGCGCGAAGATGAAATAATCTACATGCGTTGTGGCTAACAGCTCACGGGCGAACTGCACCTGATGTTCGTTTTCGCCTTGAAACTGAAGCATACTCTCGTCGTGGGAGTTGCGACTGCTTTGGGAACAGAATCTCGCGATAGAGAAAGATTGTCGCGGATGCAACATACTGTACAACAGCTGATTGACAGGGCTGTTGAACACTCGCTTAATAAACAGATACTTTCGTTGCTTGCCACCCAAGCCATCGCCATGCCCCACAAAACAACACTTTCCGTTGATCTCCATCAGCCGTGCCTCGCGATAGATGTGCGTCCCGAATGTGCGGGTGAAATAGTCCTCCACCCACATATCGTGATTGCCCGTAAAGTAGTGGATTTCAATTCCTTGTTGGTGCAACTCCTTCAAGAATGCGAACAAGGTGACATAGCCTCTCGGCACCACATCGCGATACTCAAACCAGTAATCGAAAATGTCGCCCAAGAGAAACAGATGGCGTAGTTCTGAACCTTGATCCTTCAACAGCTGCACCAATCGCACTTCGCGCTCCTCGCTGGCGTCATCCGGCGGGGTGCGGAAATGCGCGTCCGACACGAACAAACAGTTGCCGTGCAGCACGATAGGGTCGAAAATGGTGGCCATTTTATTCACGCGGCAAAAATACGATTTTTCAGGCAATAGGCAAAAGGGAACAGGAAAAAGGGAATAGGCAACAGTAAAAAATGTATCTTTGCCGTATCAAAATCGAATGATACTCGTAATGCGTAACATTTTAGTGCTTTTTGGACTGTTGATAGCTTCGGCACCGTTGTGTCTGGCGCAGGTGTGCGGTTGTACCGATTCGCTGGCCATCAATTACAATGCTGATGCCACCATCAACGACGGTAGCTGCGAATATGAGTCCGTCACCATCGAAACCACTACGATAGGCATGCTGGATTCGTTATTGGACGGCACCTCCACACTGTTCTTTTGGAACAACGGATTCTGGACCTTCAACGACCACAATGACAACTGCCTTTACTTGATCGATAGCACTAACGCAACTATCACAAACACTCTTTGTATCAATGGTTTAATCAGCAAAGATATGGAAGAAATCTCCCAAGACAGCCTCTATTTATACTTCGGCGATGTGGGCAACAACAGAGGAAACCGACACGACCTCCGTATCCTGCGCATCAGCAAGGAATCTATTCTGAATCAGATATTTGCAATTGACACCATAGCCTTTACTTACGAAGACCAGACCGATTTCACCTCTCAGCCGCAAGCCACCGATTTCGATTGCGAGGCATTTGTGGTCACCGAGGACAGCATATACCTGTTCACTAAACAGTGGGTATCCACACAATCCACGATATACAGCCTTCCGAAAACTCCTGGCACGCATATCGCGCAACGCCGAGAGACCTATAACGTCAATGGTCTCATTACAGGAGCTGCATATATACCTGAATATCAATTAATTGTTCTTTGCGGTTACAGTTATAGCAGAAAAGTTAAGGTCTCATCCCTTCGGCCTTTAATCGTCTTGTTGTACGACTATAAAGACCATCGTTTCTTTTCCGGCAACAAAAGACGGCTGAACTTTAAATCCAGTGTCAAGTCGCAAATGGAGGCCATCGCTACGCATAACGGTTTGGATTATTACATCACCAATGAGCATTTTAAGACCACCGTTATGGGTATCCCCTTTGATCTTCCCGCCGCTCTTAAACGAGTGGATTTGCGCAAGTATCTTCTCCCGTATTTGAGTCAATTCGATGTATCTGATAATCAAACTGTTATACAAAATCTCAAACCCATTAACGATTTCCGTATCTACCCTAATCCCGTTTCCAACTTTATAAACATCGACTATCCACCAGCTTTTTGGGGTGCGGAATACGAAATACTCAATCTCAACGGCCAGAAAGTGGCGGAAGGCGTTTTGAAAGAGAAGACTATCTCGCTGAATAACAACAATATGTCAGCGGGAGAATATATTTTGCGAATCAGAAAAGATGGGAAGGTGAAAACACTGTCCTTTATCAAAAAAGAATAATGATGAAAAAACTGCTATTATATATTGTATTGTGTTGCGCCTGCCTCGCCGCCGGTGCACAAACCTTCACCGAATGGCAGGACCCCGCCGTGTTCGAGGTGAACAAGTTATACCCACGGGCGAATATTCCACAGAATAACAGCCACATTGACAGTACTTATTTTAAAACTATCTATTGGATGGCGTTCAACTATGTGCCTAATGCCGACGAACGTCCCACAGATTTTTTCCGCACGGATTACGATGAAAGTAAAGGCAACTGGAATGTCGAGTTTATTCCCAACAACTGGGAAATGCACCAATGGTGCGTCGAGTATATTCCTAACAGCCAAAAGCAGTACCAAGTAGGCTATGGCGTGCCTGTCTATGTGAACACCACCAACGACTTCGATAACAGCCAATTACCGAAGGTGCCCGTGAAAGGCAACGCCGTGGGCAGTTATCGTAAATGGGTGGAAATTGACAAATCGTGGAAAGGCCGACAAGTGATTATCAACATCGGCGGCGCGAAGTCCTGCTTCTATCTCTGGGTGAACGGAAAGTTTGTGGGCTACAGCGAAGATGCCAAGACCAACTCCGAGTTCGACATCACCAAGTTTGTGCGCTTCGGCGAACAAAACCTCATCGCCCTGCAGGTTTTCAAGTGGAGCGACGGTTCCTATTTTGAGTGCCAGGATTTCTGGCGGCTGAGCGGCATCGAGCGCAGCATCACAATGTACGCACAACCCAAAACACACATCTACGATTACAAGGTGGTGGCGGGTTTGGATTCCACCTACAAAAACGGGATTTTGGATGTGGATGTTGTGGTTGAAAATTTGGAAGAATACGATGACACAAAACATTTTAATATCGGGGTTTCTTTTCCCGATTTACATAACGAAGCATTGATCATTTATCAGTATCCATTTGAGATTCAAAAAAATACAATCGGGAAACAAAATATCCATTATCAGATAAAGGTTTCAGACATTCATCCGTGGGATGCGGAACATCCTCATTTAGAAAGTGTTGAGATCTGGCTCATGGGAAATGACAGATCAATAGATGTCGCTTCTTTAAAAATCGGTTTCCGCAACATCAAAGTCGAAGACGGCCTTCTGAAAGTAAACGGCGTGCCGGTGA
>JAGBPE010000233.1 GCA_017633495.1 Bacteroidales bacterium
ATTTACTTTTGACCCTGCAAAATTACAAAAAAATAAAACAATACGCCAGACACGAAAATCATCTTCTACTCCCGCTCCATCTCCACATCTCATATCTGCCAAACGTTTAGCGTCCCTTCGTCGGAGATGGTTACGATTCGCTTGCCATCAGGGAGGAATTTCGCAATCATCCTATTATCACAAACCTTTGAGCCTTTGAAAACATGCAGGCAGCTTCCGTTGGCAACATCGAACACTCGCAGCATCCCGTCTTTTGTGGCCGACAACAGGCGGCTGCCGTCATCGTTGAAATCTATCCATAACACTCTTGGAAAATCACCTTGCAACTTGTGGAGACATCTCCCTGTGGCAACTTCCCAGATGTATATTTCGTGGGCATCCCCACAACCCGTTGCCAACAAGGTTTGATCATTTGAGAAGACTGCCCTTTCCGGCCAACCACCATGCCCTTCCAACACGTGCAGGCACTCTCCTGTATGGGCATCCCAAATGCGGGCTGTTTTGTCGTATGAAGTGGTCACAATATAGTTCGAATCAGAACTATACACCATGAAATTAGCCGGCTTGCTATGACCTTTCAACTGACAACGCATTGTCCAGGAGTCAACATCCCATATATGGACATCCACGTACATATAGGCGAACTGTTTACCGTTTGGACTGAAAACTATTTTTTCATCTACATCAATATGATTTAAATAAGTGACGATGATTTGCTTTGTTCTAATATCCCAAACGCTTATTCCTGAGAAAGAATGTACCGCAATAAAATTCCCGCTTGCATCCATCAAGGCGTTTGTCGGAGAAATTTCATCCATCTCCAATATATGAAGGCATTGTCCAGAGGAACTGTCCCACACTCTCACGGTATTATCCCAAATCGATGACGAAACAATCGCTTTGCCATCCATGCTAAAATGAGCATTTCTAATTGTATTTGTGTGCCCTTCCATCGTTTGAAGAAGTGCTCCCGTGGCAATGTCGAAAAGGCAAATGGAATAACCCTCTTCCGTTGCCGAAAGAAGCCTCTTCCTTTCAGGACTCAACACCGGTTTAATGACGCTGGCAACACTCAGTAGGTTTTGCATATTGTCACTGTCCCAAATATCAAGACGATTATCGTCCCATGTGACTATTCGCTTACCATCGCAACCTATTTGCAAATCTATTCCCTTAAAGGAAGAATTTTCTTGGACACGAATGGAATGAATGAGTTTCTCTTTATCCATATTCATTGAATTTTGACCACTGTTTTTTCGACGCTGCAAAGTTAAATAATATTTTTTGAAACTGATCAACCTTTGAAGAACAATTAAAAGAAATCGCAACATATTGCGATTTCATCATCTCGATGTGAAATATTTTTATATTTTTGCCAAAAATTTCAATATATTGGGATTTATGGATATAAAAGAAATTGGAAATGCCATCAAGGATCGGCGTAAAGCACTGGGAGTGAACCAACAAACCTTATCCGAATTGTCGGGTGTGGCAATAAACACTTTGGTTGCTATTGAGCGTGGAGAAGGGAATCCTCAGTTGCAGACATTGCTAACTGTACTCGACACCCTTGGACTGCAAATCGACATCAACCTTAAACAACTGAACTATGAGAAGATGTAAGGTTTTTGTTCACGACATTGAGGCTGGCACTTTGGTGGAGGCCGACAACGGCATATATACCTTCACCTACCGCAACGGATACTCTGGCGACCCCGTCAGTCTCGCCATGCCCGTACGAGAGGAACCTTATCAGAGCCATTTCCTCTTCCCCGTCTTTTTCAACATGCTTTCTGAAGGTGCCAACCGACAGGTTCAATCCCAATTGCTCCACATCGACGAAAACGATGATTTCGGCATTATGATGGCCACTGCCGGATGCGACACCATCGGAGCTGTAACCGTAAAACCAGACAAGATATGAATGAGATAACCGTATGTCCATCAACACTTAAAGAAGGTTACCAAACCTACTGTCCAGAGGCGCGCAAACGGCTTTTTGATGGGAAGCCCGTTTCACACGTACTGAATTTCGACAGTCCCAACAACGACGCTTCCTCCGGCCGTGACTATCTGTACCATGTGGGGCGCATCTCGCTTTCTGGTGTGCAACCCAAAGCCAGTTTGGTGATTAATGCGGAAGAGCAGCTTGACAAACCGACCGAGGGCATGCGTGGACAATACATCCTGAAGCCAGCCCCGGTTTCCTACTCACTGCTTGAGCGCAAATTCTGTCCTGCCAACGAGCATTTGACCATGCAATTGGCATCTCAGGTATATGGGATAGAGACGGCAGAGAATGCGCTCTGTCTTTTCCGTGACGGAGAAGCAGCCTACCTTACCAAACGATTCGATGTGGCTCCCGATGGCGGAAAATATCAGCAGGAAGACTTCGCCTCTTTGGGTGGTCTGACCAAAGCCAATGGCGGCAGTGACTACAAATACAGTGTTCTCAGTTATGAGGATTGCGCTGACATCATCCGTCGATATGTTCGTGCGGCACAAATCGATCTATTGAGGCTCTTTCGCGTCATTCTGTTCAACTACCTTACGCTCAACGACGACGCTCATTTGAAGAATTTTTCCTTGATTAACCGTGGCGATGGAGAATATCGCCTTGCGCCCGCATACGACCTCATCAACACCAGCCTCCACTTATACCAGCCACGCATTTTTGCTCTGGACAAGGGGCTTTTCAAAGAGGGGATGCAACTAAGCGACACTCGGACGATTGGACGCGCTGATTTTGAAGAGTTTGGCCGAAGAATCGGATTACCAAAGCGTGTGGTAACTCGCGAATTGAACCGCTTCGCCTCTGAACAACCATTAGCACAAGAACTCATCAAACGTTCGTTTTTGTCTGAAGAACTGAAGAAGAATTACCTTCAGTCCTATAGTTACCGTCGATTCACACTGACATCCAATCACCTATGACACCCTTCGAAATCACCATCCTCGGCTGCGGGAGCGCGAAACCGACACTGCGGCATCACACCACCTCGCAGGTAGTCAGCGTCAAGGGGACTCCCTACCTCATCGACTGCGGGGAGGGCACGCAGGTGCAGCTGATACGATACAAAATCCACACCGGGAAGCTGGACCACATCTTCATCAGCCACTCCCATGGCGACCACTGTCTGGGACTGGTGGGACTGCTCTCGTCGCTCGCGCTCGACAACCGCAGCAACGACCTACACCTCCACGTGCCAGCCGATCTGGAGCCGATCCTGCAGGCGCAGATCGACTTCTTCGTGCAGCACCGGAACTTCAACATCCTCCTCCACCCCATCAGCTTCGAACTTCCGACCCCGATCTTCGAAGACAGCCTCGTGAAGGTCACTGCGTTTCCGCTTAATCACCGCGTGCCGTGCTATGGATTCCTGTTCCATGAGCAGCCCGGCGACCGCCACCTCAAGCGCGAATGCATCCAACTGTATGGCATCCCTTACGACGCTATCCCAAGCATCCAGCGCGGGCTGGATTTCACCACCGCAAACGGGCAGGTGATCCCGAACGACGAGCTCACTACCCCACCCGACCCCACGCGCAGCTACGCCTACCTCTCCGACACCCTCGTGGTACCGCAATACACCGAGCTGCTGCAAAACGTGGACCTGCTTTACCACGACGCCACCTACTGCGCCGGCGACGAAGCGCTCGCCACAAAATACTTCCACGCCACCTCCCTGCAGGCAGCGGAATTCGCAAAAGCCTGTAACGCAAAGAGACTCCTGTTAGGACACTTCTCCTCGCGCTACAAAGACGAAAACGGGCTGTTAGAGCATGCCACCCAGGTGTTCCCCCACACGCTGATGGCGGATGAGGGACTGACGGTGGCCGTTGATTGACATCCGTCACACTCAGTCATCGGAGATACAGCAATAATTGCAGGCCATCCCCTTTTTTTGTTTCAGCTTTTTCTTTTAAACCACCACCTCGAAAATACGCTTCCCTTTCCACTCAATCCACTGTGGCTCCACCTCTTGCTTGTTCTTCGAAAAATCAAA
The DNA here is from genome assembly GCA_017633495.1 of Bacteroidales bacterium. Taxonomy (GTDB): domain Bacteria; phylum Bacteroidota; class Bacteroidia; order Bacteroidales; family WCHB1-69; genus F23-D06. The sequence goes on from JAGBPE010000233.1 coordinate 4,008, forward strand.
GGTAACGAGGTAGCCTTCGTCCATGCCACGGGTGGCAAGATATTTCGAAAGCTGGTCGCGACCTTTCTCTTCGTATTTGTCGCCGTGCCATATTTTTAGTTCAACAACAAACTCCTGCTTGTCGTAGGTCACCACCAAGTCCATGCGGCGGTTGTCGCGGGTTTGCGGCTCCACGTAGTAGAAGCCGGTGCCGTTGATAATGGGCTTCAGAAAAGAGAGAAAAACCAACCTGCCCTGCCGTTCCAAGAATTCTTCGTCGTTTTTCCTGTACTCTTGGTGCATTAAATCAGCGAAACGTGCGATCACGTGTTCCATGTTGAGTTTGCCGTTTTGCACGTAGTTCAGTTGAAACGGAGAAAGCTTCATGCTGTTCTTAATCGAGTAATCCACGGTGAAATAGAGAAAAAGCGCTTCTTCGAAAATCAGATTGTGGATGACAGTATGTCCGTCCTTATTTCGAATATACGAAAACATGTTGCCCAAATTCACCATAGGGTTCAGAAGAGTAAAGGAGTATGAAACACTATTGACCGAAATGGAATACATGAATTCGCGGAACTCCGGATTGTTTTCCAGGTTTTTCGAGAGGTCGTCCATCAGGGTGCTGCTGCCTTGCACAAGCACCTTTATTGCCTTCAAAATGCTTTCCGAGGTCCACACCTGGTCTAACTGCTCATCAATCATCTTGCAAATGTAACTGACCAGAAAAGGATACCCCGTCGTGTATTTATAAATCTCCTCGCTAATGGCCTTGATGTCCATTCCCGTATGCACGTCATCCTCATAGTCGCTGAGCATCCGGGCGATTTCTTCAGGGTGGAAGGTCATATCCACGTTGAAGTCGGCGGCAATGTTCCACGGCGAGTTGTACTTCTTCTCCTCATCGGTACGGAGTCTGAGTTTTAGGTTCTTGATGTCGTAAACACCTGCGAGAACAACACTGTGGAAAGTGGAATTCTTGCCCTCTATGTCACGGTCCAAATATTTGTTGCGTAACATACCTAAAAAGTTTAGAAACAACTGATTGTCGCTGCTCTTGTCTACCTCGTCGATGGTTACTACTACAGGTTTTGGACAAGCTTTACAAAAATCTGTGATGATTAAAGACAAACCTTCAATGGAGGAGAGCTTGCTGTCTTGCCAAAAACCAATCAAAGTCTCGTTTTGACTCTGCGAGACAAGGAACCTGGACATCTGCCGTTTGAATGTAGCAACAAATGCTTCAGAACTGGCAAAAGCCTCATCACCTAAGCCTTCAAAACTCAGAGAGACAACCAAATACTTGCCCGACAAATTACGCCATATCTGGTTCAGCATTGTCGTCTTCCCATACTGACGCGCTCTGTTGATGGTGAAATATTCCCCATTGTCAATCAGTTCCTCCACGGCCTTGAAACGAGACTCGGTCTCGACCATGTAGTGCCTTTCAGGGTTGCAAATGCCAGTGACATTGAATCTTTTCCTCATAACTCGTCGTTTTTTTCAACCCGCAAAGATACAAAAATCTGTAGTATTCCCTTTCACATAAAAAACCACCGCCCCGATTCGGGGCGGTAGTTCATTCAAAAAACGCTCTGCAAACGATATTTACAATTTACAATTGACAAACGCGCTATTCAGGAAGCTCCTCTTCCTCCATCCAAGGGCCGTAGAGGCTCAGTTTGTGGAGGTCCCAAATCGCCTCCACGGAGGTTTCCACAAAGATTTCGGGGTGCTCTTTCGCCACAAGGCGCGTTTTGCCGTCCACCTCCTGCCACTCTGCA
>JAGBPE010000234.1 GCA_017633495.1 Bacteroidales bacterium
CGGATTATTTTCTGTTTTTCCCCGTCCGTTTCGTAGGATTTGACCACCGGGAAGTAGGTCTCCGTATGGGTTTTACGAATAAGCTTATCGATTTCAAAGACTTTGTTGTAAAAGACCTTGAAGGCATACCAATGCTGACCTATCTCCTGCTGTGGTGTCATTCGGATTTTTTACTGTTCTAGCGCAAATATAATTTACAATCCTAAATATTATCTATGGAAAATATTAAAACCTACTATTCCCCCGTGTCAAAACACGAGAGTCGGCAAGGGACGTCAGTTTGCAACTAACTGAGGCACAAAACTTTCTGAACCCAAAAAGCCATATATGCACCTCCCCTATTTTTCAATAAATCCATCGGCAAATATAATAATTTTTTCCTTTAATGTTTTTCGTTAAAAATTATTATTTCTATCAACAAATTATCAACACCATGAATTTTGACATTGACCCCATCATCCCAGGGGTTGCGGCGCTCGTTCCTCGCGCATTACCTCTGGCTACCGAGCTCTTGCCCCTAACGGGGCTGCTCTAGGAAGAAGTTTTAATATATTGGGGTTTTTCGTAACGAATTACTTGAAACCTGAAACCTTTAAACAACAAAACGGGATCCCTTTCGAGACCCCGTTTAACTTCTAATTGCTAACTACTAACTGCTAACTACAGTAGATGCACTGCCACGGTGAGACCGGCCATCACGATGGAGACCATGCTCATCAGTTTGATGAGGATGTTGAGAGACGGGCCGGAGGTATCCTTGAAGGGATCGCCCACGGTGTCGCCCACGACCGTAGCTTTGTGATTATCAGAACCTTTACCACCGAAGTTGCCTTCCTCGACATACTTCTTGGCGTTGTCCCAAGCACCACCGGCGTTAGCCATGAAGATAGCCAACACGAAGCCGGCACCGAGACCGCCAACCAGCAGACCGAGCACGCCAGCCACACCGAGGATCAGACCCGTGCAGATGGGAGCCAGGATAGCGAGGATAGAGGGCAGCAACATTTCGCGTTGAGCGCCCTTGGTGGAGATTTCCACGCAACGTGCATAGTCGGGAGTACCCTCACCCGTGAGAATGCCCTCGATTTCGCGGAATTGGCGACGAACCTCTTCCACCATCTTCTGAGCGGCACGACCCACAGCGTTCATGGTGAGACCGCAGAACAAGAAGGCCATCATAGAACCGATGAAGACACCCACGAGCACCTTCGGGTTCATCAAAGAGACATTATAATATTCCATGAAGTCGATGAGAGAAGCTTGTGCAGTCTCAACGACGCGGTTGCCAAGGTCGAGGGTGTCGGTGCCGATACGCACGAGCGCAATCTTGATTTCTTCCACATAGGAAGCAAGCAGTGCGAGAGCGGTGAGAGCAGCAGAACCGATAGCGAAGCCCTTACCAGTAGCAGCGGTGGTGTTACCCAGAGCATCGAGAGCGTCGGTACGTTTACGAACTTCAGGCTCCAAACCGCTCATTTCAGCATTACCACCAGCGTTGTCAGCGATAGGACCGTAAGCGTCGGTAGCGAGGGTGATACCCAGTGTGGAGAGCATACCCACAGCAGCAATACCGATACCGTAAAGACCCTTGGAGAGGTTCACAGCGTTGAACTCAATCTGGAAGCCGTTAGCGCAGAGGTAAGCGAGGATGATAGCGACACCAATGGTGAGCACCGGAATCACGGTGGAAATCATACCCAAACCGATACCGGAGATAATCACGGTTGCAGGACCCGTTTGTGAGGACTCAGCCACCTTTTGGGTCGGTTTGTAGGATTGAGAGGTGTAGTATTCCGTTGATTTACCGATAATCACGCCAGCGAGCAGACCCACCACCACAGAGAGGGAGACTTGCCACCAAACGATGTCGGTAGAATCTTTGAAGAGCACATACATGATGCAGAAGGTAGCCACTGCGATGAGGCAAGCGGCAGTGTTGGTACCACGGCTGAGGGCCTTGAGCAGTTCGGTCATGGAAGCGTCCTCGTTGGTGCGAACCATGAAGATACCGATCACAGAGAGAAGCACACCCACAGCGGCAATCATCATCGGGGCGAGGATGGAGCGCATCTGCATTTCAGCACCAAGGGTGGCGAAAGCAGCAGCACCGAGAGCCATCGTAGAGAGGATGGAGCCAGCGTAGGATTCGTAAAGGTCAGCGCCCATACCGGCAACGTCACCCACATTGTCACCCACGTTATCAGCGATGGTGGCAGGGTTACGCGGGTCGTCTTCCGGGATGTTGTACTCGGTCTTACCCACGAGGTCAGCACCTACGTCGGCAGCTTTGGTGTAGATACCGCCACCGACACGTGCGAACAGGGCTTGGGTGGAAGCACCCATACCGAAGGTCAGCATGGTGGTGGTGATGATGACGAGGTGGTGTTCCTCCGGAATGAAGTGGTCGAGGATGAAGAACCACAAAGAGACGTCGAGCAGAGCCAAACCGACAACGGTGAGACCCATGACGGCACCGCTGCGGAAGGCGATCTGAAGACCTTTGTTGAGGCTCTGACGAGCACCGTTAGCGGTACGTGCGGATGCGTAGGTAGCGGTCTTCATGCCGAGGAAGCCAGCCAAACCGGAGAAGAAACCGCCGGTGAGGAAAGCGAACCACACCCAGCCGTTCTGCAAATCGAACAGCGACATGACAAAGAACAGCACAGCGAGGATGACGAACACGATGCCCACCACCTTGTACTGTTGTTTCAGGTAAGCCATAGCGCCCTGACGGACGTGTGAGGCAATTTCGCGCATTGTGGGAGTACCTTCATCTTCCTTCAGCATCTTGCGATAGAAGAAGAATGCGAATCCCAGCGCAACGATGGACGCGCAAAACACGATCCATACATACTTTACGAGAGTTTCCATACTTTTTTGGGTTTTTGTTATTAATTGAGTTAGTTGTTTCTTTTCGGGTGCCCCCCACACTGCGCTTTGCTTGTGTGGGGTTAATTGCACTTCGTGCGTTTTGTCCCTTCGGGACTGCTCAAGGAAGAATTAAAATATATTGGGGTTTTTCGTACCATCAACTCTTAACTCCCAACTCTTAACTCTTCATCTCCTCATCCCCTCATCTCCTCATCTACAAGTTCTCCAGGATGTACTTCGCCAACTTGTTATAAAGGTACGTCCTCGTATTCCCTCCCCAAATAAAGTGATTCTTATTCGGGAAGAAGAACTGGTCGTAGTCGATGCCGGCTTCGTTGAGACCCTTTACGAGTTCCATAGCGTTCTGGAAGTGGACGTTGTCGTCAGCGGTGCCGTGGATGAGCAAATATTTGCCTTTGAGGTCTTTAGCGTAAGTAGTCGGGGAGTTGAGGTCGTAACCGTCAGGGTTCTCTTGCGGGGTGCGCATGAAACGTTCGGTGTAGATATTGTCGTAGTAGCGCCAGTTGGTGACGGGAGCCACGGAGATGGCCATCTTGAAGGCGCCATCGCCACGGAACATGGAGAGTGCGGAGAGGTAACCACCGAAACTCCAGCCCCAGATGCCGATGCGGTCGCCATCCACGTAGGATTGCGTCTTGAGCCAGTTGGCAGCGGCAATCTGGTCGATGGCCTCGTACTTACCCATCTGTTGGTAAATCACCTTCTTGAAAGCATCGCCACGGGTGGCCGTTCCGCGTCCATCGAAGCAGACACTGATGTAGCCATGCTGTGCCAACATCTGATAGAAGGCGAGATCCATCGCACTGCTGTAAGCGTTCTCCACTTGTTGGGAGCCAGGACCGCCGTAGCAGTTCATCATCACCGGATAGCGCTTGTTGGGATCGAAGTTGGCGGGTTTCATCATCCAGCCGTAGAGCGTTACGCCATCAGCCGTGGTGAAGCTGATGATTTCGCGTTTCACGAAGCCGTATTCGTCCATCGTGCTCTGCACGTTCTGGTTGTCGTTCAGCACACGCATCTCCTTGCCTGTCTTGTCGTTAATGGTGTATTTCGGCAGGGTGTTCAGGTCGGAATATTGCAGACGATAGTAGTTGCCATTGGGGCAGAATTCGGTGCTTGCCCAACCGTTGCCGGCCGTGAGCAGCTGTTTCTTGATCTTTTTGCTGTCGTAATTGTTGATCACGTAGAGGTCGCGATTCAGCACGCCCGATTCGTTGGAGAGGTAGTAAATCTGCTTCTTGGCTTCGTTAACGAACTGGATTTCATTAACTTCCCATTCACCGTTGGTCAGCTGTTTGATTTCGCCACCGAATGTCACCTTGTAGATGTGGTTGAAACCATTACGTTCAGAAGTGACAATCATGGAGTTGTTATCCTGCAGGAAGTAGTAGTTATCGGTCACGTCCAACCATTTCTCGTTGACATCCTGATAGACAACATCTTGCGCTTTGGTAAGGGTGTTGTAGCGGATGAAGTCGAGTTGATTCTGATGGCGGTTGAGCTTCAGCACGATGGCGTCGCGGCTGTTGGGTAGCCAATAGACACGCGGGAAGTAGCAGTTGCTGTTGTCACCAAGGTCGAGGCGGATGTCGGTACCCGTGGCGAGGTCGTAAATATGGACCTCCACGAGGGAATTGTCTTCACCGGCCTTCGGGTATTTGTACTTGAAATCAGTAGGATAGAGGTTGTCGTACATCGGAATGGTGTACTCTTTCACGCGGCTCTCATCGAAACGGAGGTAGGCAATCTTGCTGCCATCAGGCGACCAAGAAGCGGCCTGCGACATGTCGAGTTCCTCCTCATATACCCAATCCGCAAAGCCGTTGAGGATGTGGTTGGGGTTGCCGTCACGGGTGATTTGCGTCACCTTTCCGGTCGTCAAATCCTGATAGTAAAGGTCGCAATCCTTAGCGAAGAGCACCTTCGTACCGTCCTTGGAAAGTTCCGCAAAACGGAGCATGTGTTCGGGATCGGAAATTGACGTAAGTTTCTTGCTGTCAATATCATAAACGTAATAGTGCGCCAACGACGAACGTCTGTAGATGCTCTCTTGATCGAAGGCGAGCATGATCTTCTTCTCATCGGAGGAGAAGCTGTAGTCGCTGATGTTGGCTACGCTGAGTTTGCTTTTGCTGGCAGCTGTCAAATCCTCGTGCGAGAGGATGATGCCCGCCACAGAACCGTCGCTAAAATGGTGACGCTCGATGCCAGCACGTTTAACCACGGTATAATCATCGCTAACGGGCATAGCGGTATAGCCTGCCACGCCGCGAGGATAGAACATATAGTTATCCCAAATATCTTCAACCGTGATTTTTTTGGTTTGCGAGAAGCCGCAAATAGCTGCAAATGAAAGAATTAGCGTAAATAATAGATTTTTCTTCATAAGCTAAAAATTAAGCTGCAAATATAATAAATACATCAATATATGTTCTACTGAAATTTTTCGTTAAAAACTCTTGGCCAATTGAAAATATAAATCAGTGAAAATCAGCGCAGAATTTCCGTTTCGGGCGATGTGATAGCAGGCTTCGTTGCAAAGCTCCGTCATGGTGGAGATCTGCTTGAGCTGCAGCACGCCTTGGTATTTGTTGATGACGGCCTGCTCCTGGTGGGTCACCTTCAGCATTCCGGGGTTATGCGAATTCTGCATCAGGATGTTCCGCAACATACGCAACATCAGCTGCAGGAACTGCTTCTGGTACTCTCTCCCCTGCCCTATCACGTCGTTGAAGACCTCCTGCGCCTGGTCGTACTGAACAGCATTCATCGGAGCGCGTTGCGCAAAGGCCACGATGCTGTCGAAGACGGTCTCAAACTGCTGTAGCATAAGGGTTTGCTCTTCGTTGTCGGTGGCGATATGGATAGCTTTGTTGTAGTTTCCGTCCGCCAAAACGGCAATGTCAGCGGCTTGTTCTTCGGTCAAGTCGGGATATTGCTGCTGAAGCCGTCCCGCGATTTCCGTGTCGGTGAGACGAGGGATTTTCACCAGTTGCGTACGCGAAAGGATGGTATTGAGAATCTTATCAGGCTCCTCAGAAATGAGGATGAAGACGGAGTTGGGTTCGGGCTCTTCCAGCGTTTTCAGCAGCTTCGGGGCGGCCAGATGGTAGAGGCGGTCGACACACCAGAGGATGTAGACCTTGAAGCCGTCCTGATGGGAGCGCATGTTGTTGTGGTGCAGAATGTCGGAGCAGTCGCGGGTGTTGATGGTGGCCTGCTTGTTCTCGCCATCCAACTCACTCAGCCACCCCTGAATATCGACATGGAAGTCGTTTTTCAGCACAAATTCCTTGAATTCGGGTGCCAATTGTGCCGAATCGGGATCCTTTTTGACAGATTTGGTGATACAATTCGGGAAATAGAGGTGCAGATCGGGGTGCGACAGTTTGGCGAACTGTTTGCAGGAGGGGCACTCACCGCAGGAGTCGGTCTCGGTTGGGTGCTCGCAGCAGAGGTACTGTCCCAACGCCACCGCCAGCGCCAACGCATGGCTACCCGGCTGGGCGAGGAAGAACTGCGCGTGGGCAGCACGTCCGGCACGCACGAGGTCGATGAGTTTCTGTTTCAGGGCAGCATCCGCCAAGACATCTTTGAATTGCATAGTATCAGTATTTTAGTGACGGATTTTATCTAACCAAGTACGGTCGTTGGTATTTTCGTAAGTGTCTAACTTGTAGAAAAGTTCCTCCAGATCGGAGGCGTTGAGCAGCAAAGAGTGGTGGAACGGCCGCAGGAAGCCCTCCTCCATGAACTTATCCAGCTGCTTGATGAGGAAGTCGTAGTAACCCATGTAGTTATAGATGACGATGGGCTTCGTGTGCATACCCAACTGCGCATCGGTAACCATCTCGAAAAGCTCGTCCATGGTGCCGTAGCTGCCGGGAAAAATCACGAACGCATCCGACTTCTCCTCAAGGAGTTGCTTGCGTTCGCTCATCGTCTTCACCATAATCATCTCTGTGAGGTTGGTTGCCAGCACCTCCCCCTGGGTGAAGAAGTCGGGCGCCACTCCGATGACCTTTCCGCCTTTCGACAGGCAGGCTTCGGCCGCTGCCCACATCAGACCGATGGAGCCGCCACCGTAGTAGAGGGTCAGCGACTTCTGGGCGCACATTTTCCCGAAACGGGCTGCCTCACGGGCATAGACCGGATTATTTCCAGCGGAAGAACCGCAATATAGAGCCAATGATTGGTATTTCATAAAACGTCCAAATTCGTTAAAGTATGGTAAAATATGGATATGAGCAGATAGCCGAAGATGATCAGCGGGAATGCTCCTAACTTAAAGACTAAGAACAATATAACGCCCACCAAGAGAATGAGATAACGGGCGATGTTCATGCGGGTGAGTTTGAAATCCTTGAACTTCAGGGAGACCATGGTGATGGGGCTCACCAGCAGAATGGCGAAGAAGATGGCGAAGAAGAGCACCACGCCGTAGTTGTGGAGGATGGCGACATGTTCAGAGGCTGCCGGGATGAAGCCCAGGAAGAGAGCGTTGGCCGGTGTGGGCATGCCGATGAATTTGTCGGTTTGGTTGGTGTCGAGGTTGAACTTGGCGAGACGCACTGCCGAGAGGGCGGGCACGAGGAAGACCAGGTATTTCAGGTAGGAGACGAAGGGTGTCTGCACGGCAGGCGGCAGCTGGAAATAGCAGATAGTCAGCCACTTGTAGACGATCATCGTGGGAGCCACCCCGAAGGAGACCACATCGGAGAGGGAGTCGAGCTCCTTGCCGATGGCGGAAGCCACGTGCAGCAGACGGGCGCTGAGTCCGTCGCAGAAGTCGAAGATGGCGGCCATCACGATCCATATCGCCGCAAAGGTGAGGTTGCCGTTCAGCGACGACATAATGGAGAAGCACCCGCACACGAGATTGAGGCAGGTTATCGTATTGGGGATATGATTTTTTAAATTGATTTTCATCGTTTTCGTAATTATTTCAGCACCCAATAGGAGGAGCTAACACCCTTCGCAAAGCTCTCAGCCTCCGATTCGGAATCGAAAACGCCGATGCAGACGCGGAGGTTGGAGACACCGTCCTGTTTGAGAATTTTGGGGGAGTACTGATCGAGGTTTTTCTGACGGATGTGGCGGATGACATCGCTCTCGTTGGGGAAACTGCCGGCTATGGCGTAGTAGTGTCCCTTTTCGAAGCGGATGTAGTCGTATTTGCCATCCGAAGACTGCTTGATCACTGCGGGGGTATAGGCCTCAGGTGCAGGTTCTTCCACCGTCTCTTGAGGTTCTTGTTCGGGTTCGGCAGGTTCTGTCACCTCATCGACTGTTGCGGTTGCCTCGGGAGTCTCCTGCGGCTCAACCACCTGTTCCACAGGGTGTTTCTTCTCTTGCCATTGGTGGTAATAGCCGAGCAGTTTGTCTTTGAAAACGAAGCCCAGTGCGGCCAGCACGGCAATCAACAACAACAGAATCCACAACCACGCCAGATGATGTTTTTTCTTTTCGGGTTCGTCGTCTTCGTCATATTCATCCTCATCGTCGTCGTCATCATCAGGTTCCACGATGGGTTCCGGTTCGGGTTCCACAACGGGTTCGGGTTCAGGTTCGACCACGGGTTCGGGTTCGGGTTCAACGACCGGTTCCGGTTCAACAAGCGGTTCGGGTTCCAGTTCAACGATGGGTTCGGGTTCAACGACCGGTTCCGGTTCGACCACCGGTTCAGGTTCGGGTTCAACCACAGGTTCCGGTTCGACCACAGGTTCGGGTTCAGGCTCCACAACAGGCTCTGGTTCGGGTTCCACAACAGGCTCTGGTTCGGGCTCCACGACAGGCTCCGGTTCAGGTTCCACCACCACAGGGGCGACGCCAAAACGCTTGAGGTCTATGGGTTCCATGCATTCGAACTGGCTATTCAGTTGCGGAATGATGGCGCTCTCAAAGGTGATGTTCCCCTTCTTGTCGAGCATGAAGGTGCCGAAATCCTCGTAGGTCACCGACTTGTTGTTCTGCAAGGCGGTGAGCAGTTCGCCCACCCACGCCGTGACCTGTTCGTTGGCCTGCGTGAAGAGGCATTGCTGGTCGCGACTGATCTGGTTGGCCAGCGCGAAATTGTTCTCCTCGCTATCCGTTTGGGAGAATACCACCTCGTTGTAGGGCGGTTGTACCGTGTCCTTATCGATTTGAGCGTGTTTCAACTGCAATCTAAACGCGCCTAATCGTTCGATAAACACGTGATCTTCTCGTTGTAATGTTTTTAATATATAATCTATCATTGTTAACTTTAACATTTGATTCCAGGGGTTTCGCTTCGCTCTCCACCTTCATTCCAGGGGTTTCGCTTCGCTCACCCCTGGCTACCAAGCTCTTGCCCCTACGGGGCTGCTCAAGGAAGCAGTTTTAATATTACTACCCCGCCCTTCGGGCACCCCTTCTAAGAGAAGGGGAATTGGGGTCGCTCGTTCCTATTGCCTGTTGCCTGCTGCCTTTTGCCTTTTCACTACTAACTGCTAACTACTAACTGCTAACTACTAACTTCGCAAGGTCTTCGGGGGTGTCGACGCCGATGCCTTGGTAGTCGCATTCGAGGGCGTGGATGGTGTAGCCGTTTTCGAGCCAGCGGAGTTGTTCGAGTTTTTCGCTGTTTTCGAGTTCGGAGGTGGGGAGTTGCACGATCTCCTTCAGCACTTTGTAGCGGTAGGCGTAGATGCCGATGTGGCGGTAATAGCTCTTCGGGGGCGTCGCGCCATCACGCAGGAACGGAATCGGCAGACGGCTGAAATAAAGCACTTTGCCGTTCTTCGCCTTCACTACCTTGACGACGTTCGGGTCATGCAGCAGCTTCTCGTCGTTGAACGGGTTCACCAACGTGGCAATCTGCACGCTGTTGTCCTCGAAAGCACTTGCCAGCAGATGGATTTCCTTCGGAGAGATCAGCGGTTCGTCACCTTGGATGTTGATAATCACGTCGTTATCTTCGGGCTGCATCAACTGAGCCGCCTCGCCACAACGGTCAGTGCCGGAAGCGTGGTTGGGCGAGGTCATCACCACCTCACCACCGAATCCTCGCACGCAATCCGCGATACGCTCATCGTCCGTGGCCACAGCAAGTCCCTTGACCTCAGACGATTGCACACGCTCATACACCCACTGCACCATCGGTTTGCCGTTGATCAGCGCCAACGGTTTACCGGGGAATCGGGTGGAGGCGTAACGGGCAGGAATGATGCCGAAAACGTTGAAATTTCGCATAATTATTTGAAAAGGCCGTATAATTCGGTGTCAATTTTCTCGATAATCACTCCGAAATCCTCTGGACGTTCCGCGAATTTCAGTTTGTTGACATCCACCACGAGGAGTTTTCCATCGGTGTAATTGTCTATCCAATTGTTATAGAGCTTGTTAAGGTTCTCCAGATAGGACAGGCTGATGTCGCCCTCGTAGGCGCGACCGCGTTTGAGGATCTGCGAGATGAGCGTCTCGACATCGGCCTTGAGGTAGATGAGCAAATCTGGCGGTTGCAAGAACTTCTTCATCAGCTCGAACAGGGAGGCGTAGTTCTCAAAATCGCGGGAGGCCATCAGCTCCATCCGATGCAAGTTCGGAGCGAAGATGTAGGCATCCTCGTAGATGGTGCGGTCTTGAATCACGTCTTTCTTGCGCTGACGGATGTCGAGCACCTGACGGAAGCGACTGTTCAAAAAATAGATCTGGATATTGAACGACCAGCGTTGCATATCCTGATAAAAACTGGCCAAATAGGGGTTGTCTTCCACACTTTCGTAGAGCGCATCCCAGCCATAGTGCTTGGCCAGCATTCCTGTTAACGTTGTTTTTCCGGATCCAATATTTCCGGCGACGGCTATATGCATGGTTTAGGGTTTAGGGCGTTTTGTCCCTTCGGGACTGCTCAAGGAATATATTTCAATATAAATTCTACTTTATGCATTCTTCATTTTCTCCGTGCGGGTGGCGTGAATCACCAAGTAGCAGCACAATCCCAGGAACATCACGATGGCGAGGACGTTGTACATGGGCGAACCGATGTAGTCGGCCATGAAGGTGGGTTCGACGCCGGCGTATTTGAGGATGGCGCTGAGGACGCCCATGATGGCACCGCCGGCCAACAGACCGGAAGCCAAGAGCGTGCCCTTTTCAGCACGTTGCTTGTTGATAGCCTCATCGGTGCTGCGGGTCTTCACCAGCCAAGCGAGGAAACCGCCCACGAGCAACGGCAGGTTGAGCTGCAACGGAATGAACATACCGAGAGAGAATGCCAGTGCGGGGACGCCAATGACATCCAGCAGGATAGCCAACACGGCACCCACGATGTAGAGAATCCACGGGGTGGAACCGCCGTACATCATCGGCTCGATGATGGCTGCCATGGCGTTGGCCTGCGGAGCCACCAATGCGTTCTCACCCGTATATCCGTAAGTCTTAGAAAGCAACATGATGACCGCACCGACCGTCAATGCGGAGACGAAGGTACCCACGAACTTGAAAGCCTGTTGTTTGTAAGGCGAGGTGCCGATCCAGTAACCGACTTTCAAATCAGTGATGAAGCCGCCTGCCATGGAGAGTGCGGAACAGACAATACCGCCCACCACCAACGCGGTGATGATGCCGGTAGCGCCGCTCAAACCGACAGAAGCGAGGATGAAAGAGCTGAGAATCAGCGTCATCATCGTCATGCCGGAGACCGGGTTGGTACCAACCGTGGCGATAGCCGTAGCTGCGACCGTGGTAAACAGGAAAGCAAAGAGGAAGACCACCAACAG
>JAGBPE010000235.1 GCA_017633495.1 Bacteroidales bacterium
AGCCGACATCACCATCAACAAGAATATGGTGCCGTTCGACACTCGTTCCGCATTCCAGACCTCTGGTATCCGCGTGGGTACTCCCGCCATCACCACCCGCGGTCTGAAAGAGAACGACATGCCCGTCATCGTGGAGATGATCGACAAGGTGCTCTGCGACGTCGAGAACGAGGAACTCATCGCCAAGACCCGTAAGACGGTCAACGACATGATGCACGATCGTCCGCTCTTCGCTTGGTAGTCAATCAATAACTAAAAAAAATGCCCCGTCGTCACGGGGCATTTTTTTTAGTTATTGTTTCGGATTCTTCTTCCGCCAATTGTCGTAATGTCCCCAGTTGAAGACAATTCCCGCAGTGGCGGTCAACTGTGAAACGTTCTTCACCGAAAGCGCGGCGATGATGTTCTGCGTGCCGGCATAGATGTTCAAGTAACCGAGGTTAAAGCCCACCCCTATTCCGAGATTGTCGTAAGAATGGCGCTGCATGGTGTAGGCCACGCAAACGTCAATCGAATTGAAGAACAATCCGTCGTAAGCCAACGTGAGTGAGGGCTGGAAGTAGTTCTTGGCAAAGCGGAACTGCGTGGCGGCACTCACGCGGTGATGCTTGGCAAACTCATAATCAGCCTGCAATACCAATCTCGGAGTGAGTCCCGTCGTATAGCTCCCTGTAGGCGCAATGCCCATGGGAAAATACTGCGCCAAGGTGTCCAATAGTTCTTCGTAACCCTCCCCGTTCATCAGGGCTTCAATCTGCGACTGAGACAGTCCACTGAAAGTGAAAGAGCCGTCTTGGTACACACTGCCATCATCGTCCAAACTGCTGGTCATCCGCGTCGTGGAGGTGTTCCAGTTGATGAACCCAAAATCCAAAAGTCCAGCCGACAAGTTGAGCGACTCCATCAATTTATAGGAAAAGCCCATATCCAAACCGAATCCGACATTCTTGAAGACATTCCCCGCAATCTTTTTGGCATCATTGTCTATTTCGAAATTGAAACCATCCTGCTGGTTGAAAGTCATGGTGAAAGGTACAACGGCAGCAGCACGCATGAGCGCGGCGTATGTCATGGTGATGGTGTAATCCGTCGGGTCGGTGTACACCTGCGCGTTAAGGTACTGCGTATTGATGTTGGCCACTCCGAAGAGCAATTTCGGACGCACACCCCAGGAAATTTTGTCGTTGACTTGATGGCGGAAACTGACCCCCAACTCCTGATAAGCATTAAGGTTGATGCCCAATTTCAAATCGGCTGGCTCATCCACGTATGCCATATTGCCGTAAATGGGCAAACCAAGCACATCGCGAGAGTAGGTAAAGTCGAGATTGGTGCGCAACCTATGGTCAACCGTCAAGAAAAATTTGTCCTTAATACGAAAACCTATGCCAAAAATTTCCAAATCAGCATTAACCCCTAAATAGTTTTTGTCGGAAAGGCTGTTCACGAATGTCGTGGCGGTCAGCACCGTCGGGTAGCCCTCTTCATTGGTCGCAAAGAGGTTTTTGTATCGTATGGAACCCAAATTCACACCGACTTGGATATTGCCGGTGGGCAGGCTGACATAACCGTTATAAATGGTGGAACTAGACGGCAGATCGTTGTGCTGAAACGGTGAAATCCGCATGAAATGGGTCACATCCAACGCTTGTCCGCTCACTGAAAAACAAAAGCAGCCCCACATGAACAATGTGAAGATAATCTTCCTCATAACGATCTCTGTTAGTTATTCACCAAGCTATTCAAGTCCACGTTCATCCGCGCACCCAACTGAATACGAATCGCTTGCGCCACATTGATGGAGATTGACGTTCCGTCAGTATAGAGTCGAGCCTCCAAGATGATATTGTCGCAAGAAAGCATCCTCTGCACCTCCTGATAGCTCTCTTTAGTGGCGTAAACCTCGCTGAAACGGGGCGTTCCATTCAACGCACTCAACACCGTTTGCGGTTCCGTAAAGAGACTGTCTTTCACCGTACCCGTCTGTGAATCATAGAAATAAGCCTGCAATTGGAAGTTCAGCGGTAGCCCGTTGGTAAGTCCCATACGCAGCAGCATATTGGAGAATGCTGATTCGTTCGGGAGTGAGAGACCGCCGAAAGGTATCGTATCGCGGAACGAGATATCGTCCATGTTCATCTCTAGCGGAAGCACCACGCAAAAACGCATACTGATCACCTGATCATCGCGCAACACCAACGTCGGGGTGCTGAAACCGTCGGGATTGATGGTGGCATTTCCTTTCAGCTTGAAGTGGTCGAAATTGGGAGAAAGCATCAAAGAACTGGTTATCGGCAAGTTGACAGGGATAAACTGTTGCGTGCTACCAGGAATCTCCACCGTAGCGGGAGAATAGGCGAGCAGTGAGGAAGATGTGCCACCTCCTGAAAGCTGGGCCTGGTTCAGCACAACGTTCCCCCGTACAGGAAACGTGTTCAATATCTCGCAAGTTACCTGCGGATTCAGCAACGTCATGCTCCCGGAAATATGATCGCGCAAGAATTCGCTGTCGAAATCCCACTCTTTATCCACCGGAAGGTTCACAGCGACAAATTTGCCGCGGATTTCAGAGAATGAAACCTGGCTGAATGCAGCACGATAGTTGAATGTCAGCTGGTTTGGCAAAGATCCTATGTTCGCATCACAAGAAACTTCCATGAAAAAGTCTATCTTATTGTCAGACAGAACGGTAAGGGAATAACCACTGAGATCCAACGTCGTGGTGTAGGATCCACCGCTGGACTGCGCCTGCACATGGAATGGCTGGCCGGAAGCACTGGTCAATTGCGGACATGTGACATCGATCATTGTCGGCTGCGTCAGGTTATAAGTGACCTGCAGCTGAATCTGACCCGACTTCAGCGAAGCACTCTCCAGCAACACCATGTCGGTGGGGAACTGCGTGGTCAAAGTGTCTTTATACAACACCTGAACATTCCCTTGAACAGGAGGCAAATCGCCTAAGGAGAGGGTTTTGGTTCCCTCCACAGATATATCGTTGTCTATATACGAATCCAAATACTCTGACGCGGAAATCACCGAATCGAAGGTATACTCGTAACGGATTTCAAGCGTTCCATCGCTTCCTTGCTGAAGATAGCCGACATTGTCGCTCATCTCCAATATGTCACCAATGGTGTATTCGGCGTTGAGCAACGGAAAACCCCAATCGCCGTTCGCGTCAATCTCATCAAGTTGAGAAAAATTGAAAGCATTGTGGTTACAACCGATGAAAGAAAACGACATCAGCAGGAGTGCAACCCCAAGAAAAGTGTGTAATATTTGTCGCATAAGCCATAGAATTTTTAACTGCGACAAAAATACAAAAAATAAATTACATCATCAACAACTAAAACAGTGCAAAAAATTATGTCCTGATAATCCTCACCCTTCCAGTTGCCTGGTTCTCTATTCCATTGTAGAAGAATGTGAACTCATAATAATAGATGCCTTCGGGACAGTCGCGGCCACCCCAAGTGTTCTGATAATTATTACTTTGATAGACCACTCGACCATTCTTGTCGCGAACAATCAGCTTCGGAGACGTATACTGATCCAACCCTTCAATTACGAACAAATCGTTGACACCATCGCCATTTGGAGTAAACAGATTGGGGATTCTCAACTGCGTCGGCTTCGACCAGTCCACACTACCGTCGGAAAGATTCTTCAAGACAGGATCTTCAGCCAGCTGTTTAGCCAACGTGGAGTTGGCGGGTAGCACCTCCTGTTTGACATTCTGTTTCACAGGGGCCTTCTCGGTTTTATTTGAGACCTCCTGAGCGGGAACTTCCTCAGGTGCAGGGTTCTCCACAACAGGCTTCACCTCTTTCACCACAGGCAATTCCTCGGCAGGCGCCTCTTCAACAACTACCTTAGGTTCAACCACTTCCGATTCAATCACCTCCTCTATCTTATCCATAGACTCCAACACGGCCAAGTCGTTGGGTTTGGAACTGCGATCAGGATGATACGCAAGCGTTCCAAGGGTTACACCTCCCAACACCAACAAACCTGAAACAACACCGATCACGGTTTTCTTCGCCACCGAAAGATTCGACCAAGACGAGGATTTACCCGTCGGCATCTCCACGTCCAAACGCCCGCTCAACCTCTCCCATACATCCTCAGAGGGGCTCTTACTGTGTTCCTTCAACAAATCTTTAATTGTATTCATTTGACTTTTACAATTGCAAAATATAAAAAACTAGTCTTTTTCCAATTTTAATCTTTCCATCAACCACTTCCTTCCCCGCATATACGAATTGCGGACAGCATTCTCCTTTTTGTCCAGCATTTGCGCAATTTCGGTGAAAGAGTATTCATCTACAGCCTTGAGGTTGAAAACCACCCGCATCGCTTCAGGCATTTGTTGGATCAGCTGCAACAGCTGATCCGCCACAAGATTCGTTCTGATCTGTTCTTCCTCGTCAACATTCTCCAACAATTCCATATTCTCAGTGAGAATCTCCATGCGAAAACGACTGGAGTTGCGAAAATGACTGATGGCAAAATTGAGCATCACTGATGTCACCCAAGTGCCAAAAGCACTTTTGTGTTGATAGGAGCCCAAATTTTTAAAGATCTGCATAAACCCCTCCATCAGCAAATCCTCCGCCTCTTCATCCGAACTGCTATAACGCCTACAAAGCCCGAACAGCTCCGACGAATACCTGTCATACAGCTGCCGTTGGCTCAACCGGTCGTTTTTCAAACATCCAGCGATAATCTTTTCGATGTCAGAATCTATCTCCTTCACATTATATTAGACGCGTGAAGTGTCGATTTTATCACATTTAAAATGAAAAATTATTGTATCGACTTCACAACTGCCTCAACCTCACGCAGATAGTCTCTCTTTTTTTCTTGCGGAGCATACACAAATCCGTCCACAGTAATACAGGAAAGGCTGTCGGGGGAGATTTGGGTGAAACTGTAGAAAGGTCCCCCCATCTTGTCGCGCACAGATGCCCACAATCCCCTCAATTCCAGACCTTCATGGTAACGAATCTGCAGTTTTTCCGCCAACGGATAACCCTCCAAATCGGCCACAATGGGGTAAGCACCGGCAACAGCCCCTTGGATGTAGGCTTTGGTGATGCGGTCGCGCTCGGCCACCACATTCTCTTTTGTAAGTTCATAACGAGGTGATTTGTAAATCATTACAAATCTGTCATTCTTTGGAGTACGGAAACAAAGCCACAGGAAATCTTCCTCTTCACGACCGACAAAATAGCCGTCCGGCACTGTCATCTTAATGCCGAATTTTTCATAAATTTTCTTCTCCAACACCGCGTTGTTCAACTTCCGATGGGCATTTTGCAAACGGGCAATGTCGTTTTCGTACATGGCTTTCACAATCTCGTCTTGATGGGCGAGAAAGAGTGCCAGACAGGAATCCTGATGATTGCCCTTGATGACAATCAATACCTGAGGATTGGCAATCGGATTTTTGACAATCTCGAATGTATTCGCCGAATAATCAGGACTATAGTCAAATTGAACGATGTTGCGATGCCGCATGAACGAAGCCTTGTAATCGGCATTGGAACATTGGATGATGTCGAACATCGGCTCGATTTGGTTGATGGCAGGTTGAGGCTGTTGCAGCACAGCATAAATCGCCTTCTTTGCCGAAGTGCTCCAGTAGCTCGTATCGATAGCCAGGATCATCTCACCTGCCTTGCCTGTCGAAAAATTGTCCACCTTGATGGATGGGGTTGAATTATGATGGCAGGAGACCATCGTCACAAGCAGCAATACCGCTGCGAGGTAGCTGATTTTTTTCATATTTTTAAAATTTATTTTTTCCATTGTTTTATATTCAATTATTTTTTATTTTTGCAGTGTGAAAATAAAACCGCAAAAATAAAACAATTATTATAAACTGAAAGCAAAAAATGTACACAGAACTTTTTTATCGCATTGCACTTAGCAAAACAGCTGGGCTCGGAAAGTCAGCCCACAAGCAGATTTTGGCCGCCGCCGGCTCTGCACAAAACGTATTCGAATTCCCGGAA
This sequence comes from Bacteroidales bacterium, assembly GCA_017633495.1. Taxonomy (GTDB): domain Bacteria; phylum Bacteroidota; class Bacteroidia; order Bacteroidales; family WCHB1-69; genus F23-D06. Next base: position 6,021 of record JAGBPE010000235.1, read on the forward strand.
TCTTGGCAACGGAAGCTACAAAACCGCAAACGCTGTGCCGTGGACATCCGACTGACAGACAATATCAAATCACTGGTTGAACGGGAGTTATGGCTCATGGAGAAGTACAACGTCCAACAATGCCACTACTTGGACACCTCCTACCCACAACGGCTGAAACGGTGCCCCGACGCGCCGGTATCATTTTACTACAAAGGTTCCGGCGATTTCAACCGGCCGCGGATGTTGGCGGTGGTGGGTACGCGCAACGCCACCTCTTACGGAGCCAAGAGTCTGGGCAAAATCCTGGACGAACTGAAAGAGAGCGGCATCGCGACCATCAGCGGATTGGCATACGGCATCGACACCGTCGCCCACGAAGAGTCACTAAAGCTCGGAATCCCCACGATTGCTGTGCTGGGCAACGGTCTGCACACCGTCTATCCATATAGCAACAAGGACCTGTCGGAGAGGATTTTGGCAACCGGAGGCACGCTCATCAGCGAGTTCGACTTCGACACAGGTCCCGACCGGATGAACTTCCCTGCACGCAACCGCATCATCGCGGGCATGTCTGACGCGGTGCTGGTGGCCGAAAGCGGCAGCAAGGGCGGCAGCATCATCACGGCAAACATCGCGAGTTCCTACAACAGGGACATTTTCGCCATTCCTGGCAGCATTTTCGACGAAATGCACGACGGCTGCCACGAGCTGATACGCAAAAACATCGCCGCGATGGTCACCTCCGGAAGCGACCTCTTGGAGATGATGAACTGGGACGCTGCTCCAAAATCTGTTCAAACGCAACTGTTTCCAGAACTATCTGAAGAAGAAGATCTTATATACAGATTTTTGCTACAAGGGAAGAAAAACATCGATGAGATTTCAGAACATTGCAACCAGTTTTCCCCATCCAAATTGGCAGGATTATTGCTGACCATGGAGCTCAAAGGCGTGATTTTCGCGTTACCGGGAAAAAGTTACAGTACTGAATTGTAGAGACGCGATTAATCGCGTCTCTACATAATGCACACGCGATCCACACACGAAAACACAAAAAATTACGTTTGCATGGGTATTTATATTTTGTGTACCTTTGCGCCCTCAAATATATTGAATATGTATAGTGCGAAATCCGGCTCATTGCCGAACAAAGATAAACAAAAACAACCGCAGACCGCTTGGCCGAAATGGGCGAAGACTTTCTGGAAAGTCTATTTCATCCTGTTCGGCATCGTATGCCTCATGTTCTTTTTCATCTCCCTGGGATGGATGGGTTACATGCCCTCGTTTGCGGAATTGGAAAACCCCGACTCAAATCTGGCCACGGAGGTCATCTCCTCCGACGGCGTACTGTTGGGCACATATTACCGCGAAAACCGCTCCAACTGTAAATACGCCGACCTTTCCCAAGAGCTGAAAGACGCCCTCATCGCGACGGAAGATTCCCGCTTTTACAACCACTCCGGTGTGGACGTGAAGGCGCTGTTCCGCGTGGCTGTGGGCGTGGCGACCTTCCACCGCAAGGGCGGCGGTAGTACCATCACCCAACAGCTGGCCAAGAACCTCTTCCCCCGCGACCCGAAAGCCGGCAAAATCAAGATTGTCTTCACGAAATTCAAAGAGTGGGTCGTGGCCACCAAGCTGGAACGTGCCTACTCAAAAGACGAAATCTTAGCCATGTACTTCAACACAGTCGATTTCGGCAACAACGCCGTGGGTATCAAGAGCGCCGCGCGCACCTACTTCGACAAGGATCCCGCTGATATCAACACCGAAGAGGCCGCTCTGCTGGTGGGTATGTTGAAAGCTCCTTCCAAATACAGCCCGCGACGCCATCCGCAAGCCTCCCTCGATCGACGTAACACTGTGCTCAGTCAGATGAAAAAATACGATTATCTCACTGAAAGCCAGTACGATTCCATCAAGCAGATTCCGATTGACATGAGCAACTTCAAGTCGCAAGCCCACACCGCCGGCATCGCCACCTATTTCCGCGAATATTTGCGTCTGGTGCTGAAGGACTGGTGCGACAACAACCCCAAGAACGACGGTTCCCGCTACGACCTCTACTGCGATGGTCTCAAAGTCTACACCACAATCGACTCGCGTATGCAACAACATGCCGAAGCCGCTGTGAAAGAGCACGTTTGCGACTATCTGCAGCCGTTGTTCTTCAACCACATCAAGGGGGCGAAGAACGCTCCTTTCGTCAACCTCAGCGACGAACAGACCCACAATATCCTGTGGCGCGCCGTGAAACAGAGCGACCGCTACGCGCTGATGAAAGACGCTGGCAAGTCTGATGCTGAAATTGAAGCCGCTTTCAACAAGAAGGTGAATATGACGGTTTACAGCTACAAAGGCATGATTGACACGGTGATGACCCCGATGGATTCCATCCGTTACTACAAATCTTTCCTACAGTGCGGTTTGATGTGCATGGAAGCCGCCACCGGTCACGTCAAGGCTTACGTGGGCGGCACCAACTACGAATATTTCCAATTCGACCACGTGAAGCTTTCCAAGCGTCAGGTCGGATCCACCTTCAAACCATACGTCTACACCGTAGCCATGCAGAGCGGTGACTTCGATCCTTGCACGATGGTGCCGAACGTTCCCGTGACCATCGAAACTCCCGGCGGTTCCTGGACGCCCCGCAACTCCGGTGCCCATAAAGAGGGACAAATGTTGCCGTTGAGCGAAGCGTTGGCATACTCCCTCAACCAAGTATCCGCCTATCTGATGAAACGCTACGGTCCCAACGCCGTGATCGACCTTGTGCGCAATATGGGCATGACCTCCGACATTCCCGCCGTCCCCTCCATCTGTCTGGGTGCGTGCGAGTTGACCTTATACGAACAGGTAGGTGCCATCAACTGCTTCCCCAACCAAGGCGTCTATGTGGAGCCCATCTTCATCACGCATATCTGCGACAAGGAGGGGAATGTGATCTACACCAAAGTGCCCAAGACCAACGAAGCCATGGACCAGATCACCGCCTTCAAAACGGTGCGACTGATGCAGGGCGTGGTGGACTTCGGTACCGGCGGACGACTGCGCAGCCAATATGGCATCAACTTCCCGTGTGCAGGCAAAACCGGCACCACCGACAATCAATCCGACGGTTGGTTTGTGGGCTACACCCCGCTGCTGACCTGCGGCGTATGGGTAGGTTGCGAAGACCGTGCCGCCCACTTCCGCAGCACAGCATTGGGACAGGGCGCTCGCACCGCCATGCCCGTGTTCGGATTGTTCATGAGCAAAGTCTATGCTGATCCGAAACTGCCCTATCTGGGAATCGTCACCGGCGAGAACAAGAGCCAGGAATCGGGCTACAGTTTCAGGATTCCGGCGGCCTATATCGGCGATCCTTCCGGCTGTAATGAGACCAAACGGGATTCCATCATGAAATTGGATTTCGACTAGTACCTATATACTAAAAAAATACTATATTTGCACGCTTTTTTTAATATGGCAAAAAAGACTTGTAATATATTAATAATCATACTGTTAGCCTTCGTGACGAATGCGTATGCAACGGATTCTCGCGGAGTGCTTTCATACGATTTGCAAAAAGTGTGCTTGTCGATGGACACTTCAAAGCCTGTGACCAAAAAAGACTCCACAAAACCCGCCAAGAAGAAAACCATCACCCGTGTGCGCGACAAACGTGTCACGTTCGAGACTTTCGACCAGAACTACGAACGCGCTCTGAAATATTACAACAACAAGCAATGGCTCTCCGCCGCCGGTCTCTTCGAAGAACTTTACCCGCTTTCTCTCGGTACGCCCCGTGCCGACACGATCCTCTACCTTTTTGCCGACTCCTACTACCAGAACGGCGACTACAACATGGCCGCTTTCCACTTCCGCGACTACGTGCGCCGTTACCCCAACGCAGACCGCACGGAAGACGCCTTCTTCCGTTGCATTCAGGCTGTCTACAAAACAAGTCCCGAATACTACCTTGACCAATCGAACACCGAATATGCCATCGAGCAGATCAAAGCATTCCTGCAGGCTTATCCCGACAACAAACATGTGGAGGAATGCAATGTGATGCTGGATGACTTGCGGCTGAAATTAGCCCGCAAAGAACTGGAAATCATGAAATTATACTACAACACAGACCATTACGAAGCGTGTCAGATTGCTGCCAAGAACTTCTTCAACAAATACGCCTATTCCCCGCTCATGCCTGAAGCAGGCTACTATCTGGTACTGAACAACTACGAATACGCCAAGCGCAGTACCGAACGTAAAAAACCTGAACGTCTCAAGACCTGTCTCGAATCCTGCCAAAGAATGCTGCTCCATCATCCTGACTGCAGCTACATCAAGGAGGTCGAGAAAATCATGCTGGACGTCACCAATCAACTGAAAAAATACAATCAAAAATCAAACAATAAATCTTAGTAATGAAAGCTTTAGAATACAAAAAGTTGAAAATCGACCTGTTTGCCAAGACCAAAGACATCCGCAAATACGACAAAGATACGGGCAACTTCTACAAGAGCATCGTCATCATGTCGAAACGCGCCGACCAAATCGCAGCGGAACTGAAGCAAGAGTTTCAGGAGAATTCCCACCTCTCCGCTCCGCAAGAGCGTTCTGGCGAGGAGATTTACGAAAACCGCGAACAGATCGAACTTTCAAAGATGTACGAGCAGCTGCCCAAGCCGACCCAGCTCGCACTCTACGAGTTTGAAAACGACCAGATCTATTTCAACGACGTCGACGAAAAATAATTCACTGGAATGGGCAAACACATTGTCATAGGCATCACCGGAGGCATCGCGGCTTACAAGACCATGTACCTCATCCGGCTGTTCAAGAAGAACGGCTACGAGGTGCGCGTGACCGCCACGGCGAACGCCTTGCAGTTTGTGACCCCGCTCACCATCGAGACGCTGTCTCAGAACAAGTTATACACTGACATGTTCGACTGCCACCGCACGCTGGAGGTCGAACATATCAGTATGGCGGAATGGGCCGACGCGCTGGTCGTAGCCCCGGCAACCGCCAACTCCATCGCGAAATTCGCGCACGGCATTGCCGACGACGCACTCTCCACCCTCTTCCTTGCGGTGAAAAAGCCGGTGTTTATCGCACCTGCAATGAACAGCAACATGTTTGAGAGTGCTGTCGTTCAAGAGAACATCGCCATCCTCAAAGAAAGAGGCTGCCAGATACTGCTTCCCAACGAGGGCTTCTTGGCTTGCGGCACCACCGGCAACGGCCGTATGGAGGAGCCGGAGGAGATTTTCGACGCGGTGGACGAATTCCTGACGGCAGACCACACCCTTGAAGGAAAAAGAGTGATGATCACCGCAGGTCCCACCTACGAACCCATCGATCCCGTGCGGTTCATCGGCAACCACTCTTCCGGACTCATGGGCTTCTGCCTCGCAGAAGCGGCTGCACGCAAAGGCGCTGTCGTGTCGTTGGTCACCGGCCCTTCCAACTGCACTGCCCGCCACCGCAACATCCAACGCTACGATGTAAAAACCGCCGAGGAGATGTACCAGCAATGCATGCAACTGGTGGACGATCAAGACATCATCATTATGTCGGCAGCGGTGGCCGATTTCACACCCGCAACCGTCGCGCCCGAAAAGATCAAGAAAGAGATGTCCCAACTCTCCATTGACTTGGTGAAGACGAAAGACATTCTTGCCTCCGTCGGGAAAATCAAACGCGACAACCAACTGCTCATCGGCTTTGCTTTGGAGACGGAAAACGAGGTCGAAAATGCCAAGAAAAAACTGCATAATAAAAACGCCGACCTCATCGTTCTTAACTCTTTGCGAACCGCTGGCGCAGGCTTCCGCACCGCCACCAACCAGGTGACGATTTTCGGTAAAGACGGCCGCGAGTTCGCCAGTGAATTGAAAAGTAAACAAGAAATCGCCCAGGAAATATTACAAACGGCGCTGAAATATATTCAACAATAAGAAAAAAACAACTATGAAACGCATTTTCGGACTTATCATCGTCATGCTGATCTCCTTTGGCTCACTGAAGGCTCAAGACTTCCAATGCGCCATCTCCATTAACGCCACCCAAATCTCAAACACGGGCAATCAGCAGCGATACAACGAGTTAAGACAGAAACTGTACTCCTTTATCCACGAACGGAAATGGTGTCAGTATAACCTGAAACAGAATGAACGCATCGAATGTTCCATCACCATCAACTTGACCAAAGCCTCTGGTGACGAATATGAAGGTACCGCCACCATAGTTTTGCAACGCCCTGTCTACAAGGCCAGTTACAAGACTACGTTGATGAGTTTTCAGGACAAGAAGGTGAAATTCAAATATGCAGACGGCGACCCGCTGGAGTATGACGAAAACTCCAATCTTTCGGAAATCACCTCTCTGATTGCCTATTACCTGAATCTTTTCATTGCCGTTGAGCTGGACTCCTTCTCCCCAAACGGCGGTTCTCCCTATTTCAGCAAGTGCCAAAACATTGTAAACCAAAACCTTAGAGATGTCGGTTGGAGTGTGGCGGAAAGCGGACAAAACAACCGTTATTGGATTACGGAGAATTTCACCAACGGCACCTACAGCAAGATTCACGATTTCTACTATCAATACCACCGTCTGGGTCTGGATGTGATGTACGAGACCCCGGATGCCGGCCGCGCTGTCATTCTGGAAAGTCTCAAACTGCTGCAGCAAGTCAACGCCCAAAAATCCAATCTGGCCGTTGTCCGCATCATTTTGAATACAAAAAAGGACGAAATCATCAATATCTTCAAGGAAGGAATGCCGTCTGAGAAGACGCAGGTAATCAACATCATGAAGCAAATCGACCCGACCAACGCTTCTGCGTATGATGCCATCAACACCGCATCTAAATAACAGCAATGCTAACTTCCCTGCAAATAGAGAACTATGCGATTATCCGGTCTTTAGAAATCCCATTTCAGCAAGGCTTGATCGTGATTACCGGCGAAACGGGTGCCGGCAAATCTATCCTTATGGGTGCTCTTTCCCTTATTCTCGGGAATCGCGCCGACACGGACGTTCTCTTCGACAAATCCAGAAAATGCATTGTGGAGGCCACCTTCAATGTTTCCGACCTTGACCTCCGTCCACTTTTCCAGCAATACGATCTTGATTACCAAGACGACACTATCATCCGTCGGGAGATCAACGAACATGGGAAGTCGAGAGCCTTCATCAACGACACGCCTGTGACGCTCGCCGTGTTGAAAGCCGTCTCTTCCCTGCTTGTGGACATCCACTCCCAGCACCAGACCCTGATGCTGCAAAATGTCGGTTTCCGGATTAAGCTGATCGACCAGTTCGCGCAAAACCAGCAACTTTACACCCAATACCAACAGGCACTGGAGACATGGCGGAAACAGAAGAAAGCGCTGGAACAGCTGCGCGAGAAATGCGCTGAGGCCGACCGCCGCTACGACTTCAATCGCTACACGGTGGATGAGTTGGAAGCTGCTGCGCTAGACCCTGATGAGCAGGCACGAATCGAGCAGCAAATCAACGAGTTGACACATGCAGAGTCGATAAAGTCGCACCTATACAATGCCACGGCGCTACTTTCGGAACAGGAGGGTGACAATATATTATATATGTTGAAAACTGTCCGCGAAGAGTGTCGTTCCCTCTCCAGCATGGGTGGAGAATACGACCATTATCTACAACGGCTGGACAATCTGCTGGCAGAAGCGCAGGATTTGTCATACGAGATGTCAAAGAAAAACGACAACATCGAGATCAATCCTGAGCTGCTGAACCAACTTAACGAACGACTCGATCTGCTCTTCTCCCTGCAGAACAAATACCACGTGAACGACAACGCCGGACTGATTGAGCTACTGAACCAGCTACATCAGGAACTGGAAGAGTATACTGACAATAAAGAAGGGCTGAAAGAGCTGGAGAGAGCTGTAAGTGATTGCGAAAAAGAGACCAGGGAGTTGGCCAAAAAACTGACGGAAACGCGCCGGAACGCGATTCCGCAGTTGACTCGTGCCATGGAAGAGCGACTCTCCATGCTCGGCATGAAAGGCAGTCGCTTCGAAGTGCAACTGGACACCACGGACGAGTTGCGCGACAACGGAGCCGACACAGCCACGTTCCTCTTCTCCGCCAACGCCGGCATCGCGCCCGCTGACATCGCTAAAATCGCATCCGGCGGTGAAATGTCGCGTATCATGCTCTGTCTCAAGTCCATCATCACCGACACCATGTACCTGCCCACCATCATCTTCGATGAGATTGACACGGGCATCTCTGGGGAGACCGCTTCGAAAGTGGGGCAGATGATGCAGCTGCTGGCCACCAACCATCAGGTGATTGCCATCACGCATCTGCCGCAAATCGCGGCCTGCGGAAACCAACATCTTCTCGTCCACAAACAGTCCACCGACACGCAAACATTCACCAATATCAAGATCTTAAGCACGCAAGAACGCGAACATGTCATCGCCACAATGATGAGCGGCGAAAGTTGCTCTGAATCTGCCATGAATACCGCTCGCGAAATGCTACAATCCACACAAAAGAAAAAATAACCAATCATATACCGTATGAAAAAGACAATTCTTGTCCTCGCAGCCGTTATCATTTGCTTCTCAGGGTACACGCAAAACCGCCGCCCTACCCCAGAAAGGAAATTCATCTATATGACTTCCTTCGGGTATGCAACTGGCATGGGACAAATTGAACTGGAAAACAAGACCGTTCAGAACAGGAATTTCAATGTTTCAGTAAACCAATTGCTTGGTTATCAGTTCAATCCCTATTTCCAAATGGGATTAGGAGCAGGCTTCGACATCTGGAAGCACACCGCCTTCATTCCTGTATATCTGAATCTGACGGTGAATTTCACCGACACTAAGATCGAACCGCTGTTCTACCTCAACTTGGGTTACAGCTTCAAATGGTATGTCTCTTCCGTGCCGGAGCCGATGGACAGAGTAGTGCACGGCACTAAGAGCGGTCCCACCGGCGAATCAGGCATTGGTATGCGCATCAACCTTAACGAGAAGCTCTCCATCGTGCTGGCAGCCTGCTACAAAGCCCAATACACTGACATCCGCTACACCATCCTCAAGCCCGACGAACAGGACCATTCCGCCTTCTCCACCAACTCCCGCAAAGACGTGCTGTATCATTTCGCAGGCGTCCGCCTCGGATTCCAGTTTTAATTAGTAATGAGAAATTTGTAATTAGTAATGGGTGTTATGAGTAAACAAGAAGAAATTACATATACAGCAGCCTTTGAAGAACTCAAAGAGATCGTGGATCAGCTGGAGAACGACAACATCAGCGTGGATGAGCTGACCGAGAAGATGAAGCGCGCTACGGTGCTGATGAAAATTTGCCGTGACAAACTGACCAAAACCGAAGAAGAAGTCAACAAAACCATCGCCGAACTGTCGTAAATGTCCACTTTTGAGCTGATAGACCCCGTAATCGAAGCCTACTGCGAATCGCACACTACTGCCGAATCGGAGTTGCTTCACCGTCTATACCGCCAAACACACCTGCAGACCATCAATCCACGGATGGCGTCAGGTCAACTGCAAGGACAATTCCTTTCACTGATTTCCAAAATGTTACGTCCACGCAAGGTGCTCGAAATCGGCACATTCACGGGCTATTCCGCTATTTGTCTGGCCGAAGGACTTGCCGACAACGGCGAACTGCACACCATCGAAATCAACGAGGAATACGAAGACCGCATTCGCGAGTATTTCGCGCAAAGTCCCGACCGCGACAAAATCAAACTGCACATCGGCGATGCGAAAGCCATCGTGCCCTCGCTCCAAGCACCATGGGATTTGGTCTTCATCGATGCGGAGAAAACCGACTACCAAGAGTATTACGACATCGTCTTACCATTGGTGCGTAAAGGCGGTTTTGTTCTGATTGACAACACTTTATGGAATAGCAAAGTAATCCATGAGGTGCAGCACAACGACAAAGACACGCAAGCGATATTGGCATTCAACGACATGGTACAGCAGGACAATCGTGTACGCAATCTGCTGTTGCCCTTCCGCGACGGCATCATGATCATAGAGAAATTACAATGATGAGAATAGACATATTGACCCTTTTTCCGGAGATGTTTCCCGGTGTTTTCGGCAGTTCGATTTTGAAACGCGCCGTGGAAAAGCAGTATTTGGAGCTTCATGTGCATGACATCCGTGCGTACACCTACGACAAGCACCACCGCGCCGACGACTACCCGTTCGGGGGCGGTGCTGGCATGGTGATGATGGTTGAGCCGATTGCCCGCTGTATCGAACAGCTGCAAAGCGAACGAGAATACGACGGCATCTTCCTGATGGCGCCCGACGGTGGCACCTTCAACCAGCAGAAAGCCAACGAGCTGTCACTGCGTAAAAACATCATCCTGCTGTGCGGACATTACAAGGGTGTGGACGAACGCGTACGCGAACTCTACATCACCGAGGACATCAGCATTGGTGATTACGTGCTGTCAGGCGGCGAACTGGCGGCCATGGTCATCACCGACGCCATTGCCCGCGTGATTCCCGGAGTCATCAGCGACGGTGCCTCCGCCCTCTCCGACTCTTTCCAAGACAACCTGCTCTCTGCTCCGGTCTATACTCGTCCCGCCGACTTCCGAGGCCACCGCGTTCCCGACGTTCTGCTCTCCGGAAACCAAAAATTGATTGATGAATGGCGTTACAATCAACAACTTACACGAACCCAAGAACGCCGTCCCGACCTTCTGAGCCATGAATAATTTCCGTGACTATTGCCAATCGCTGCGCACTCCCGATGCGTTTTTCAACATCAGCTATGTCATTATGATGTTCATGATGGCGACGCTCCCTATCACCATCTTTTTCATGTGGCCCGTCGCCATCATACTGATGCTGCTGTGGATATGCCAATGGAACTGGCGCGAGAAGTGGGAGAACTTCAAAGCCAACGATGGCATCCCTTACGGACTATTTCTACTCAGCGTTTTCTTGATACCCGTTTTTGGATTTATTAACTCTACAAACATGCCCATTGCATGGCGCGCCTTCGAATGTCACCTGTGGTTTCTTTTTGCCCCGCTGATCTTCCTTACCACCTCTCCGAAACTCTGGTCTAAACGACATATTAACACCTTGCTGATACTCTTTTCCATCAGCGAAATAGCCTTCCTGACCTTCCTTTTCATTCATGGCATCTACAAAACATGGCAGACTGGCGACTACATCCACATGTACAACGACCTTTTCTGCTACAACCGTCATCACGCCTATGTCGCCCTCTACGCCAACTTCGTCTATCTGCTCATCTTCCACTATCTCATCGAAAACAGCGAACGAATCTCCAGGAACCGGAAAATTCTCCTTTATGCATTAGAAGTCTTCCTCGCAGTCGGCGTCTTTTGCGCATACTCGCGGGCCGGCATCCTCACCTTCTTGTTCATGCACATCGTATGGAGTATTTACGCCATTTACCGCAAACCTGCCCGCTGGAAATTCATCATAGCACTGATTTTCATTTTGTTCACACTATTTGCAGGGCTCATTGTGACCTCGCCCAGCAACCGTTTCACCGAATTCAGCTGGACATTCCATCGTCACGAGGACAACAAGGCCCCTGACGCCCGCCTCATCATCTGGCAGGCGGCATGGGACGGTGCTGTTGAAAACCTCCCGTGGGGCGTGGGCACCGGCGACGGCAACGACGTAGTTGTGGAAAAATACCACGAAAACGGACATTGGAAGAGCAGAAATCACTCCTATAACGCTCACAACCAGTTCCTTTTCGCACTGCTCACCAACGGCATCCCCGGACTCATCATCATTCTGCTCTACTTCTACGCACCGTTAGGACTGGCTATCAAGTACCGCGACATGTTGTTGCTTTCCCTATTCCTACTCATGACTTGCAACTGTCTGGTGGAATGCATGTTCGACCGCCGCGCCGGAGTGGATTTCTTCGCCATCATGATCCCGCTGATGCTCTTAAGATGCAAAACCCGTTCAATGTATAATGTACAATGAACAATGTACATACCGTAAATTGTAAACCGTAAATCAACATCCTATGATACAAAAAACACTAACCTCTCTACTTCTGCTTTTCACTTTTTTTAACCTCTTTGCGCAGGAGAAAGAGACCTACTTGTACGCAACAAAAGACACATCCAAGCTCTATATGGACGTCTATATCCCCCAAGTGCAGAACGACCAACAGGCGTGCATCATGTTCGTCTTTGGCGGCGGATTCATCAGTGGCAAACGGGATGACAATCAGGTGCAAAAGTTGAAAAAATACTACACCGACAAAGGGTATGTCGTTATCGCCATCGACTATCGGTTGGGGATGCGCGGGAAGACGAAAGGTTCGGCCATTGCAAGCGTGAAACAGTTCCAAACGGCAATCGATATGGCAGCGGAGGATGTGATTTCGGCGCTGAATTACACCATCCGTAATCTTCGAGACACCAAAAAATATACAATAGATTGCGCAAACATCATTGTGATGGGAAGTAGTGCGGGAGCCATTGCTGTTCTACAAGCCGATTATGCGATGTGCAACGGCTACCTCAACAGCGACATACTGCCTTACAGTTTCCGCTTGGCAGGAGTGATCTCCTATTCGGGCGCCATCTTTTCCACCCATGGCAGACCGAAATACAAGTTGCACGAGCCCGCGCCTACGCTTTTCTGTCACGGCGACAAAGACAAACTGGTGATTTACAACAACACCCAGTTCTTCAACATTGGTCTCTTCGGTTCCAGCGCCATCGCCAAACAGTTCAAGAAAAAGGGTTACGGCTATCATATCCGCCGCTATACCGGTCTCGGACACCAGGTGGCTACGATTTACAATGACGAATTTCCCGTCATCGACCACTTCCTCAACACTGTTGTCTTCGGCTGTCCGAAAACCCAAATCGATGAAACCTACTACAACCCGAGCATCGAACCCAAATGGATGAATTTGCGCGTTCGCGACTTAAAGAAATATGACAAATAAAACGTAGGGCTGCCACAATGTGACAGCCCTACATCATTCCATTACTAATTTCTAATTATCTAACCAAAGTCACCGTACCCGTGTACTCCTTGTCTTCCGCATTCAGGTTTACAAGACGGATCAGGTAGATGTACACACCTTCGGGACACATTTGTCCGTATTTGTTGCGGCCGTCCCAATAATCGTAAGGATTCAGGGTGGAGAAAATCAACATGCCGGAGCGGTCGAAAATCTGCATCTGGTAATTGTCGGGATCCACGCCCTGACCTTTCGGAGCAAAAGTCTCGTTAACACCATCGCCATCAGGCGTGAATGCATTGGGGATGTAAAAGAAGTAGGGCACTTCTACCGAAACGCGAGCCTTTATGGAATCCACACAACCGAACGTATCCGTAGCTGTCAGTGAGATAGTGTAATATCCAGAATGGGTATAATCATGTGTCACTTCCTCCACATTTTCCAAAATATTGACATTGGAGAAAATATCCCCGAAGTTCCAAACCAAGTGATAATCACCGGAAGAGAGGCTCGTACAGGTCACTGTACCGACACCGTTTTCCACGTATATTTCAGTAGGTGAAGCCACGAAGGAGGGCACCGGCAGCGGCAATACTGTCACTGTGATATCATCCGTAACTTGACAGTTACCGATCATGGTGGCGGTCACCGTATAGGTGGTGGTCACCTGCGGGGAAACCGTGATGGAGGAGGTATTTTGGCCACTGCTCCAATGGAACTCGTTGGATGAAGAGTGGGAAGCCGTCAGTGTGGTGGACTTGCCCAAACAGATGGTGTCGACACCCGAAATGACAGGCAGTTCCAGTTCCGTAACCAGCACTGTCACAGAGTCGCACTTGGTACAACCGTTGTCAAAGGTAACCGTCACTAAATAGGTGGTCGTCTCAGACGGGGAAACGACAGGAGTGGCAACCGTGTCACCGGAGCTCCAAGAGTAGCGCTCGGGGTGAATTTGCGGGTAATTCTGGAAATTCACACCCAAAGAAGCATTGTCATTCGGACAGATATAGTTGGTTCCTGTGCTGGTAGTGGCATCCACATCGGGAATCTCCACCTTGATGGTAACGGTGTCACGAAGAGTGAACGGATCGCCAATGGAATTCGTGTACTTATATTCGGCGATATATTTGGTCGTTTCCGAAGGGCTCACCATAATTCTTGTATTCTTCGCGTGTGCATCATAACTGATGATGTTTGCAGGAGAGACAGAATTGGCATACCACGTCAGCTCTGCATTTTCATCCAACGGAGTAATCGGGGTGAAACGCCAAGCCTCCTCGTCAGCCGTCCAACCAGTCATACCTCTGCCATTGGGAATCAAAATTTGGGAAGAGGTGTTGTTTTGCAAACCAATAATACCCTCATGGCGACTACTATTTGTGGAGGCACAACATGCTCTATGCTTCACATACACATCGATGATGTTCGTGCCTTCATAAATCACCATTTGGTAGGTATTGTAGTTGCTGGAACTGCTATGGTTGCCAAACAGACCGACATTCAAGTAGTTGAACACAAATGCGCGACACGGAGAGCTTCCAAGCACACCCACTCTGACCGCACCAGGAGTGTTGTAGCAATAAGAATTGTAATAATTACAGTCAATATCCTCATACACACCATAAATGCAATTTTTATAGTTGTACGGCACTGTCATACTTCCGCCGCCCATGGTCTGATTACCAGAAATACTCGTGGTATAGGGAGGTGAGGCGGGAGGATCACCGTATGCGTATGCACAAGAACCTGAGTGGTTATCCATGGCAATCAGGCCGTTAGTACCTGGCCACACGGTCGTGTACTGTTTTCCGAAGAAGATGAATGTAAACGGTAATTGGACCGCACTGAGCCAGTTATCATCGGAACTTGCATTAATACTGTTACCCTGATTGAATTCGAAAATATGGGATTCAAACGGAATGGATTTCACCGTATAGTCGTTGGTGTATTGTCCCGTGGCGATAATTTCCGCCGAAAGCAGCACAACCGGATTATTGCAATCAAAGTCAATTACATGCGGGTTTGGCACATCTGCGTAAGAACCACTTGGGACAATGGTGATACTCGGGCAGGCGCTACCGTCAGGACTATCGAAAAGTTCTGTAACACAAGAGATTTCGGCACGCCAACCTGCCTTGCTCACATCACCGGCAGCACCTACATAGACAAATGAGAGGGCATTGGTGCTGGAAAACAGCACCGGAGGCTTGTTACCCGTGGACGCGTCCAATGTGGAGGTACAGAACTGACCAATCAGACGCTTGTTGTTGTCGTAATAGAGACCGTCATACACCTTCAGCACACCATTGACAGCGAACTGGGTGAAGACACATTTGATATGCGATCCCGTAGGAGATGTAAACTGTGCAAATTGCGTTTCACCTTGGTTCTCGTTGTTGGAAGCGATATTGCCGTTCGGGCCGCCTGAATCATAGAAATAGGCGTTACAGGTGATATTGAAGACATCCTGTCCGAAAAGTCGGTTGCCTGGCAATGTGTCGAAGGCATAGACTTGCGCTACCCAACCACTCATTAAGCCCGGAATGTCCACATTATCAGAATGGAAGACAAAGGTCATGTTCTTTCCGGAAGCATAAAGTTCTCCGGGAGAGTTCACCAAATTGAATGCCCCAATCAGCGGTGCCGTGCAGGAGGGACCATCGTAAATCCACAATGTGTCGCCCTCTGACATCTCGAATTCTTCGAAATTGATATAGAGCACAGAATTGGTCATACTGATACGCAATGTCATCGTGTCACGCAAATTCTGAGCAAAATTGCCATCCGGATCCTGATTTTCTCCCATTTCCGTCGGTGTGCCACCTGGGTCATAGAAAAAACGGGGCGAATCGTCAATATCACTCACCAAGGGTGCAGACCCCATTATAATCGACTGGCTAATAGCAACTTGTGTAATCAACAACAATGATAACAACAAGGGTAAACGCAAAATTTTCTTCATCTTATTCGTATAATTATATTCCCTTAACGAAATTCATCTCCGATTGTTACAAACTTTTTTCAACCTTGTATACAATATTATATAAAGCGCAAAAATACAAAAATTTTAAGAACGTGATTTTATTTCAAAAAAAGTGTATTTTTGCAGCCGCAAAACGGACGGGGTGTGGCGCAGTTGGTAGCGCGCTACGTTCGGGACGTAGAGGCCGGAAGTTCGAGTCTTCTCACCCCGACTAAAACATTGAAAAACACGGTATTCGCCGTGTTTTTTTCTTTTAAACCAAACTGTTGCCTATTGCCTTTTGCCTATTGCCTAAAAAATGTATCTTTGCCGCCTAATTCAAAAAATTATGACAAAACCCATTTTCTATATCGTCACCCTGACCGTCGCTTTTCTCGTGAGCGCCTGCACCCACACGGAGACCACCTACTATCCGGATGGAAAAACCCAGTCTGTCATACAATATAAAGGGAAAAAGGAGCATGGCAAGACTGTCTATTTTTTCCGAAACCCCAGCAACAGCGTAGAGATTGAGGTGGAGATGAAAAACGGAAAACGCAACGGCGAATTCCGCCGGTACTTCGAAAACGGACTGCTGGACACCTACTGCGTTTACGAAAACGACTCCATCGAAGGGCTGGAAATCATGTACATGGCCAATGGCTGCAAAAGTCAAGATTACACCTACGTGCACGGCAAAAAGTGCGGACCGCACCACGCTTACCACATAGATGGAAGCATCAAAATCGAGGGCGGATTCAACAACGACCTCTTCGACGGACCTTGGACCTACTACGACGAGCGCGGAGTGGTGGTGGGCGAAGGCACTTTCCATAATGGAGATGGAGAGGTTACATTCTACGACAAAAACGGGCAAAAAGCACGCACCACCCATTACAAACACAACCAAAAGGAGGGTGCAGAAACCTATTTCACCCCCTCTGGCGAAGTCTACCGCGAAATCATCTTCAAGGCTGACCGCATCCTCAGCGACAAAACCGACTCCACCCTGCTGAAATAATTCATGAGACATCTTCTCCCGATATTAGCCATCATCGTTCTGTGTATCAGCAGCATACACGGACAAGGGGGCCGCAAGATCCTCTATCGCGCGGACATGGGCTATTATGACGAGGAAGCTTACCCTGGTGCGCAACGCCTTATCGGAAATGTTAAGTTCAAGCAAGACAATGTGATAGGCTATTGCGACAGCGCATATCTCTATGAGGCAGACAATTACATTATCGCTTTCGGCAATCCCGTGCGGTTTGTCATCAGCGACTCCATCCGACTGTTCGGACAGCGTGCCACCTACGACGGTAACATCCGACAAGCCTCCATCTCCGGCCTTGTTAGGCTCGAAAACGGCAAGTCCTACCTCCTGTCCGACAGCCTCTTTTACGACCTCAACATCGACTGCGGTTTTTATGTCACTGGCGGTCAAATCTTTAACGAAGCCGATACGCTCACCAGCCAAATCGGCAAATACTACACGAACACCGACGATGCCTACCTCCACCAAAATGTGCTACTCCGCAGTAGCAGCTACCAAATGGACTGTGACTCACTGCGTTACAACGCCGCATCCAAAATTGCCTATTTCATCTCGCCCACACACCTCGTCAACGAAGAGAACACCATCTTCACCGACCGCGGCCTCTACAACACCGAAGCCGACGTCTCCATCCTCTACGGCAATGTGCAGCTTTTGGGCGAAAAACAGCAGCTTTTCGCCGACAGCATCTATTATGACCAGACGCTGAAATACGGAAAAGCTTGGAACAATGCCCGTTTCGTGGACACCGTCAACCACTTCATCGTGATGGGGAACTACCTTGAGCATCATGAAAAAGGCGGCACCTCCATCGCCACCGACAGCAACCTGCTTATCTACATCGACGAGAATCACGACTCCTTGTACCTCCATTGCGACACGTTGAAAGTGGATTTCGACACGGCCTCAAACCCCACGTTGTTCCGCGCCTATTTCCACACCAAATTCAAGCACAAAGACCTGCAGGGTGCTTGTGACTCAATAGTTTACAATGTGGAAGACTCCTTATTGGTGATGTATTACAACCCCGTGTGCTGGACCGACAACTACCAACTCTCTGGCGATACGGTGCGGTTCACCATCCTCGACTCCATCCATTCCACCATCGAATTGTGCAAGTCGGGATTTATTGTCGGCAGTCTATTCGAAGATACGGAATTCAACCAAATCAAAGGGCTGAATATCAAAGGGTTCCTGGAAGACAAAAACCTGCAACGGGTAGACATCGTAGGCAACGCCGAGTGCGTCTACTACATCCAAGAGGAGGACAGCACATTGATTGGCATCAACACCTCCATCACCAGCGAAATGCGTATCTACCTCGACAGCAACCACATACAACAAATCCGCTACTTCGACGCCCCCAACGGACAAGTCTACCCAGATGAAAAGATGGAAGACAAAAACCGTAAACTCCTCGGCTTCCGCTGGCTCGACCTCTACCGTCCCCGCAAGCCGGAAGATCTTTACGTAAACCCCATCCCGCGAGAAGATTGAAAGAAACTCCCGAACATATTAAACTGATTCTCAAAACCTTGCCCGAGAAGCCCGGCGTATACCGCTTCTACGACGACAAGGGCGTGGTCATCTATGTCGGGAAGGCAAAACGGCTGAAACGTCGCGTCTCCTCCTACTTCAACAAGGATCACGACTCCGCGAAAGTGCGGATGCTGGTAACGAAAATCCGTGACATCCAGACCGTTGTGGTGGATTCCGAGTGGGACGCTTTGTTGCTGGAAAACAGCATGATCAAGCAGTTTAAGCCGAAGTACAACATCATGTTGAAAGACGACAAGACCTACCCGTGGATCGCAGTGACTAAGGAGACTTTTCCGCGGATATTCTCCACACGCCGTCCGGAACCTGCCAAGATGCAACTCTTCGGACCCTACTCCTCTGTGCGGCAGATGAACGTGCTGCTTGACCTCCTCAACGAGATGTTTCCGTTGCGTAACTGCAAGATACTGAGGAACAACGATCGTCCCTGCATGCAGTACCAGATCAAGAAGTGCGCCGCACCCTGCTGTGGACTCATCTCGGCGGAGAAATACCAGTCGAACATCGACAAGGCCGTCCAAATCATCAAGGGCAACCGTAAGGAGGTGATTCGGCAGCTGCGCGAGGAGATGATGCAATACGCCGACGAGCTGAAATTCGAACAGGCCGGCGAGGTGAAGCGCAAAATCGAGGCATTGGAAAACTTCATCGGCAAGTCTGTGGTGGTGAACCCGTCGCTGACCAACATGGACGTTTTCGGGATGGAAGAAGAGGACAACTGCGCCTATATCAGCTTCTTGCGCGTGGTGGACGGTGCAGTGGTGCAGGCGCACACCTTAGAAATCGACAACCGTTTGGAAATGTCGCGCGAAGACACACTCTGGGCCGGCATCCTCGAAATCCAGGAGCGGCTGGGCAGCCTCTCCCCCACTCTGTTGGTACCCTTCGCACCCGCACTCGCGCCCGAAGGCTGGGATCTGCAAGTGCCTCAGCGCGGCGACAAGCGCAAGCTGCTCGAACTGGCCACCCATAACGCCCACTTTTATATGTTGGAGAAGAAAAAGCGGCAGGATCTGGTGGATCCCGACCGCCGCAACCAGCGGGTGCTTCTCGCATTGCAAGAAGCCCTCGGCATGAAGACGCTGCCGCGCCGCATCGAGTGTTTCGACAACTCCAACACGCAGGGCGAGGAACCTGTGGCCGCCATGAGCTGCTTCATCGACGGCAAACCCGCCAAGAGCGAATACCGCCACTTCAATATTAAAACTGTGGTCGGCGCTGACGACTTCGCTTCCATGGAGGAGGTCATCTACCGTCGCTACCACCGACTGTTGGAAGAGAACAAACCGCTGCCCGACCTCGTGGTTATCGACGGCGGCAAAGGACAGTTGCACGCCGCCTGGAACGCCATCATCGCCCTCCACATCGAGGACCGACTGATGATGGTGGGCATCGCCAAGCGACTGGAGGACATCTACAAGGTAGGCGACGACCTGCCCGTCTACATTGACAAACGCTCCGAAGCGCAAAAACTGCTGCAACACGTGCGCGACGAGGTACACCGTTTCGGTATCACGCACCACCGCAAACGCCGCAGCAAAACGAGTATCGCCTCTATTTTAGACGATGCCCCAGGTATCGGCAAAGTATTGAAGACCAAACTGTTGAAAGAATTCAAAAGCGTGGCGAAAATCACCTCAGCTTCTGAAGCGGAACTTGCAGAAGTCATCGGTCCGAAGAAGGCCGCGGACTTGAAAGCATACTTGAATAATTCCCAAAAACCGTCTCTTAGCTGACGTCACCTCACGACAGCTTCACGATTTCATCGTAAATCAGGTCAATCGCATTAGGCAGAGCGAACTGCTTGATGTTGTTGGCTAATGTCTCCATACGATGTGGATCATTCACTAATTGCAACAGCGTGGGTATCAGCTTCTCCTTCGCCTCTTTATCCGAAATGAGCAGCGCGGCATCCTTCGTGGAAAGGGCTTTGGCATTGAAGGTCTGATGGTCCTCGGCGGCGTATGGGAACGGTACGAGAATAGTGGGCACTCCCACGATGGCCAGCTCTGCCAACGCAAGTGCACCCGCACGTGAAATGATGACATCGGCCATGCTGTAAGCGTCGTTCATGTTCTTGATAAACGGCACGATATGGATGTATTCGTCTTGCTGTTTCAGCAGTTCGGGGTCAATGTTTTTGTAGAACTGCTCGCCAGTTTGCCACAGCAGCTGCAAATCTGCCTTTCGGAACTCATCGAGATGAGCAGCCATGGTTTGGTTGAGGGTGCGCGCACCGAGGCTACCACCGACCACCAACACGGTCTTTTTCTCTGGATTAAGGTTGAAATATTCGTAGGCGCTGGCCTTCTTGCGCTCCAGCTGCAGAATCTCTTTGCGAATAGGGTTACCCGTTTTGATGATCTTCTCCGGCGGGAAAAACTTTTCGAGTCCGTCGTATGCCACGCAGATGGCTTTGGCGTTCTTGGCTAACATCTTGTTAGTGACGCCAGGATAGGAATTCTGCTCCTGCAAAAGGGTAGGAATACCGAGCTGGGAGGCGGCCTTCAAAGCGGGACCGCTGGCGAAACCGCCGACCCCGATGGCCAAATCGGGCTTGAACTCGCGCATGATCTTCTTGGCCTTGGCCATGGCCTTCAGCATCACCATCGGCAGACGCAGATTGCACATCATCCCGTTGAGCGACTTCTCGCGACTGATGCCGTAAATCTCCAGTCCCTCAATGGGATAGCCAGCCTCGGGCACGCGCCGCATCTCCATTTTGTCGCTCGCTCCGATAAAGAGGATTTTCGCCTCGGGATTCTCACTTTTGATTTTGTTGGCAATGGCCAATGCGGGGAAAATGTGTCCGCCGGTGCCGCCGCCGCTGATGATGTATCGCTTTTCCATAATGGTTAGGTTTTGTCCCGCAAAAATACAATTTTTTACTTTCGCCTACTCTATCGCCTTTTTGTAACAACGACGTCGGGAAATCACCTCAGCATCATACTTTTGCCAGATGCGGGCGGCAATGTTGTTTTCCAATTGCTGTGAGGTGTAGGCGTATTCGAAGCCGTGGCGCAGGAATGCTTCGTGCAGCTGCTTGTGGTAGATGGCGTGAATGCCCGTGTGTACGTATTGCGGCAGCACGCCCGTAAGCAGCATATCGACATTTTTGTTGTGGTTCAAGGCATGCAACAGATGAAACACACCAAAAGGCCACAACTTGCCGTTCGCCTTTCTAAATGCCTGATTCAATGACGGCAAACTCATGGCTATGCCAACCAATTGTCCGTTTTCATCCTCCAAAAACGACATCAGATCAAGCACCCCCATGGCCAGATACTCGTCAATGACCCATGTCATCTCCTCATGCGTGAGCGGGATGAAGTTGAAGATATCGTGATAGCTTTCGTTGAGCACTTCAAGGAAGCCGTAGCCATCGCGACGCAGCTGTTCTTTGTCTTTGATTTCGCGCAGTCGCACGTGATGCTTTTTCGCCAAGAGGTCGGCCATACGCGAAATGCGTTCCGAAACGGGCGTCACCTTCACGCGATACTGAAGGTAGTCCACCTCCTTCTCGAATCCCATAAGATCCATGTATACAGGATAATACGGATAGTTATAATCCGCTCCCATAGAGGTGATGTGGTCGAAGCCCTCCACCTGCATGGCCTGTTTCTCCATGTTGGAGAAGCGCGAAGGACCGCAAATTTCCGTCATGCCCTGCGATCTGCCCCACTCTTCGACGGTCTGCATGAGCATTTTCGCCACTTCAGGATCTTCCACCATGTCGAACCAAGCGAAGCGGACGCGTTTTTTCTCCTTCAACTCGTTGTAGCGCCGATTGATAAGACCGCCGATGCGTCCGACAACTTCACCGTTGCGGAGGGCGAGCCACAACCGCAGCTCGCAAAACGCCAGCGCGGGATGACAAGTCAGCTGCTTCTCCTCGCCGCTGTCCAATGCAGGCACAAAAAAAGGGCAGTTTCGATACAACTTCCTTGGGAACTGGATAAACTGCCGCAGCTCCTTTTTGCTTTTAACTTCCTTAATTTCTATTCCCGGCACCATCAATGGAAATTTCAATCAACATGCAAAAATAGTAATTTTATTTTGTATTTTTGCCCCATAATTATTCACCAACAAAAATTTAACATAATGGGATACATTAAAGATTTAAAAGACCAAGCGTTAGCAACGCTGAAAGGCAAATGGGGCTCTTTTGTAGGAATTACTTTCATTTACATGCTGCTGTATGGTATTGCATGTTGTCTGATGCTATATGGCACTGTTTTCGGAGGCAGTTCATTCAAAACTCTGGCAATTGTCTTCACCATTATCGGGGCAATCGTCTCTGTTTTGTTCATTCCGATCCAGTACGGCTACTATATTGCGCATCTGAATTCTTCGCGTCAGGATTTGCCTGCCGACATCGGTGATCTGTTCATCGGCTACAAACGTTTTTGGCATGTCATTGGCACATACCTGCTGATGATGGTCGTTTTCATGGTGGCGGCCATCCCGCTCATCATTATGGGTGTTCTTTCTGCTGTTTATGCAAATACCACAGCAGGCTTGATTATTCAGGGTGTGTTGTTCTTCTTTGAGATTCCAGTCATCATTCTTGCGCTGGCATATAGCATGGTGACCTTCATCCTCTATGACGATGAAGAATTGAGCGCGAAAGAGATTCTCACCAAGAGCCGCATGATGATGAGAGATCACAAAGGGGAACTCTTCTTGCTCATGCTTAGTTTCATCGGTTGGATGTTTCTTTGTGTCTTCACGTTCGGCATTGGTATGTTTTGGCTGATGCCTTACATGCAGATGACCATTACCAAATTCTACGAACAGATTCGCGCTGAACACGAAAGTGTTGGCGAAGAAAACGAGCCTGTCGTGATGAACGAACCTGTTGAAGAAGTAGCTCCCGTCGAGGATGCGGAATAAATAAGGATTAGGTATGGAATTGAGTGTTGTATGTCCGGTGTTCAATGAAGAGGCGGCGATAGATGCCTTTTATCAATCGTTGAGCCGGACGTTGGAGCAGCTGGGAATCTCTTACGAGATAGTCTTTGTGAATGACGGCAGTACGGACAATTCTCTGAACATTCTGCGCGAAAAGGCGGCTGCCGATGCGCATGTCAGGGTTTTGAACTTCGCTCGCAACTTCGGACACGAGGCGGCCATGATCGCCGGCATCGACTACAGTCGCGGCGATGCCATCATCTGCATGGACAGCGACTTGCAGCATCCCACGGAGATGATTCCGCAGATGGTGCAACGTTGGAAAGAGGGGTTCGACATCATCAATATGGTGCGCACCCGCCGCGAGGACGACAAACCGCTGCATCGTTTCAATTCCGCTCTTTTCTACAAATTCGTAAACCTTGTCTCAGAAGTGAAAATTGCCGAAAACGCTTCTGATTTCTTCCTGATATCCAAACCGGTAGCTCAAGTGCTGAGGACAGACTACCGTGAGCGTACTCGCTTCCTCAGAGGGCTGATCCAGCTCGTGGGTTTCCGACGCACGACGTTAGAATATGTGGCAGCGCCGCGTGTGGCAGGCGAAAGCAAGTATTCGTTCTGGAAGTTGCTCAAACTCTCCTTCTCCGCCATCTCTTCAGCCTCCAAAATGCCGCTTCAAATCGGTATTTACGCCGGGCTGTTCTTTGTGCTGCTGAGTATCATTCTGATTATCTATTCGTTAGTGATGTGGATCCTAGACACACCCGTCTCGGGATACACTACCCTAATCGTCTTCATGAGCGCGTTTGCGGGCATCCAGCTGTTTGTCACCGGACTCATCGGATTGTATATCGGCTACATTTTCGATGAGGTGAAAGCCCGTCCTATCTATCTTGTCAAAGATGTGATCGACCATGAAGAATAGATTCCCCAAGCTGACTTTTGAGCAGGTAGTCCTCCTATTTCTGGTTCTACTCGTTACCGTCATCTCCCTGACTCCCTTTTTCAAAATCGGTTTCACCATTTCGGATGACCTCGAAAATTACATGACCTTTTTGAAAGGTGATTATTATCAGGATGCTTGGATTTATGCCAACTACTCCGGCCGTTTCTATTTCCTGATCACCAAACCACTCTACTCGTTAGTCTATGCCATCGGCAATCCCATTTGGCTCAAAATGTTGCAATATGGATGTCTTCTGTTCGCCTACTTCTCGTTTACCTATCTGATACAGAAGCTTTTCCATTCAAAAATACTGAGCATCGCGCTGTTCGTGTTGCTGGTATGCTGCACTCCCGCAACGCCCTGTCTTCACATCCCGTTCATTGCCTACCCCTGTTTCTTTACGGTTAGTTTCGCCATCTTTTGCTGGGCGCTCATCCTGTTCGTGAAATATACGGAAACAAACCGCTATGCGCTGGTCATCTATTCAGCCATGCTCTGTTTTGTTTCCATGTTGTTTTATGAAAACTATTTGATCTTCGTTCTCCTTTTCGGAATGGCCATCCTGATACGGAATCTGTACAAATCCGGTATTCGTAAGACACTCAAAACCAAATCGTTATATAGCGAATTACTGCCAATTGCCATCGCGGCGATACTATATGTGACGCTCTATTTCCTATTCCGGCAATTTGTGGACAACCAATACGACGGAAGCAGTTTTGCCCACCCATTGAATTGGAAGAATTTCTTTGGGATTCTTAAACGCTGTACCCTCGCGGTAGCCCCATTGCACCAGTTTAAGTTCGGTTTTGAGGTGATGAGCGTCAACTCCCTATCCGTAGTGGGCCATTTCCACAACTATCGTTTCATGCTCACGCATGCTTCGTTGGCCGCTTATATCAATGCTTTGGTAGTGAGCTTTTTATACGCCTATTTTCTGAAGAATTTCAACAACAAACTCTCTTGGAAAACGTTGGTTGTGGCGACTATCTCCGCCTTGATATTCACATTTTCCGCCCATCTGCTGATTGCAGTCTCCTGCAAGTACAATCTTGAGTGGGGTTGGTGGCTTGACGGATATGTCACCAGTTTCTACTCTTACTTCGGGCTGATTCTGGCCATGCTTCTGATTGGTTACGCCCTCTACAAATTGGTGTTCCGCATCAACTACGTGCGGATGGCAATGGGCACCGTGCTGGTCCTGTCGCTCTTTGGCATCGTGGTGATCAACTACGCTACCAACGAGCACATCTCCCACGAATGGGCCCGCAGCCAGCAACGTTTCACCATTTTGGACGAGATGATTGCAGACAATGCGTTTTCACAGATGAGTGAATCCGACATCCTCTATTGCCCCTCCATGTACCAGTCTGGACTTTGGGGAAACAGTCTGTTTGGCATTGATATCAACCGATTCAATGAATATATCTTTCTGAAATCCGGAAAGCAGCTTTCAGAGTGTTACGACATGCAGCAATTAAAGGATCTGTTGGCTCATGACAGCACTCGGCGTGTGGTGCTTTTGGACATGAAAGAGGGGCTGACACACAACGACATGCTCTTGACAATGGCCTCCGTCAAGCCGTCCAGCTGGGATTTCACATCGGAGAATCCTTTGTCCGAAGCTTTGTGTGACAGTGCGACATTATACTTCCTTTCCGCAAGCAAACGCTATCTGCTGATGCTGAACAGGTTGGATATGGATACCGTACCGGCATTGTTGGGCGGACAAGACACGGTTTGGCTGACCGGACAGTGGAATCGCATTCCGATTGCGTGCGCCTATTGGCAGCACAAACGCCCCGTTTCCGTGGTGCGCATCCAAAGTCCGGACATGAAAGCCTCAGATTTCTACATTTCGGATTTGTCGGAACGTTTTCCGGAAAGACACGAATTGGTCCAACCGTAAAGACGCGATTAATCGCGTCTCTACAGGGAGAACACCACCTTCACCGGCACTTCCCACTCTCCCATCATCACCTTGAACTTCTTGACGTTCTTGGCGGAAATACCTTCTTGAGGCAGACTTAACTTCCGTTTTATAGTCACCGTCTGACCGTCAACCTGAACATCTATCAGCATCTTGGCGTTTTCGACGGTGATTTCTTTATGCACAGGTTTCGTGAGGCAACGGGTGTTGGCAGGCAGTGTGACGGTGTACGTGTAGGTTTCGTCCGACTTTTTAGTGTCGATGTTGTATTTCAAATCAGAGGGAATGTCCACTGAGTGAATCGTTGTGCCGTAGTTGCCGTCGTCAATGGTCATTTCGTAGTATTTACCACTGAGTTGGGAGACAGTCACTTTTGAAACATTGACGTCCTGCAGTTGTAACGTGTGCATAAGCGGTGAAAGGACTTCTTTTTTCGTAACATCCACTTTAGGATCGTCCAATTTCCCGTTTTCAAAAGTAATGTTAGATGCCACATTGATGTTTATCGGTTGCGCATCTACCTTTTCCATCTTACCACTTTGCAGGGTAAGTGTGGCAGGTGCAAAATAGGCATCCAAACTCAAATCCTCAGCTTCGTTTGCAGAAATGTATTTCGTAAATATCCAAGTGCCGGCTTCGTATTGTAAACGCACTATGGTCTCTAAATCAGTAGCTAACGAGTTGTTCTTGAATGCAAGTTCCGCATCATAACCTAAACTTTTCAGCACGCCAGCCAAAAGAATGTTTTTCTCAATCGGGGTGGCACAGTTGGTCTCCCACACCTGCTGCGGTGAAGCGAACATATAGTTCAACGTCTTGGCTTCCACATCGTTGGTGCGAATATAATCGTGGATGTAATCCCGAACCAACAGCATTCTATTCTTGTCGCTCTCTTCGGTAAAACGGCTGCGGAAGAAATCCGTAATCTTTTGATTGTCAAATTTCTGCATGGAGTTCTGGTTGGTGATTCGGCTGATAAGGGCCTCAGGATTATCCAGCGTGTAGAAAGTAAGGGAAGACCATGCCGATGGGAAGACCAAGTCGCATGTGGGTGCTTCCGGAAGGTTGGTAAATGTATAGACAGTGGTGGCAAGATTCTTTTCCTTGCTCTCGGTTGTAGTGTAGGAGAGATTCTCGCCGTTGAGCTTGAACTTTGCAGGTTTGTAGTCTGGCGTGGTGACGCTGACCACGTACTTTTCGATGGGCACATTATCGTATAACTCAACCTTTTCCATCAACTCCTGGAAAAAGAAGTTCTTGGAGCGGATGGTGTAGTCGAGGACGATGATGGCGTCGTACTCTAACGCCGTGTGCGTCACCACCATCGTGCGAATGCCGTTGAGTCGCTCGCACTTCGTGCAACTCTCCGGCAGCATCGGGTTGAAGGCGTTGGCGGGCGTCTCCACCTTGCTGCCATCCTTGCGGATGGTGTATGCCTCATTAATGATTAACTCCTGGAAATCAGGATTGTATGTAATGAACGTCTCCCCGAATTCATCGAAAGTCATTCGGGTGAAGATCTGCAATTCCACGCGCTTGCGAAATTCCGTGGAACCATCGCTGTTCAATGTGTAGCTCTTGGAGACGAGCTTGTACACGGCGTCCTTTTCGGGGGCTTTGGCGAAAATGGTTGTTATGGCGCATATTGCCATGATCACGAATATGTATCTTTTCATATTTTTCTGTTTTTCTTTTTTTATCATCGGTTTACCCTTCCCCCACACTGCGCTCCTTCGTCGCTTATGTGGGGTTATTAGCACTTCGTGCGTCTTGCCTCTTCGAGGCTGCTTAAGGAAGCTGTTTTATATTACTACCCCGCCCTTCGGGCACCCCTTCTAAAAGAAGGGGAATTGGGGTCGCCTGCAACTGCTAATTACTAATTGCTAACTATTTCACGTAGACCACGGGATTATCGATGTAATACCGTTGCGATTGGACGGCGTTGCGGTAGGCCGGCCATTCGGAGGCTTCGTAGACGCGCTTGCCGAGGGAGATGTTCTCGGTGAAGGTCACCATGTTGTAACCAATGGTGTAACCGCCCTTGAACGAGATACTTGGCGTTACAAATTGCCGCGAATCGGGCGTACTCACGCGTGTGTAACCCGACGGCACCTTCATCGTTTCCGAAATGGCCACGTAACGTGAACATCCGTCCGTGAAAGGATAATCACGCTTTTCGAGACTCACATCGTAGTAGAGGTGGCGCATAACGAAGGTGTAGAAACCGTTGGCCAAGAACGGCGTAGCAATCACCTCTTTGTCCGTGACTACCGCATAATCAGGTATTTCAAACTGATAAGTAATCTTAACAGGCTGCTTGAGATAGTCGTCCTCGCTGGTGTATTTCACCGATTTGATTTTCGCGTTGGGATACTCCCAATAGAGCATATTCTCTACGTTCCGCTGCCACTCCGTGCGAAAACCGTCGAAGACATAGCGCACGGTCCGGTCGGATTGGCGGTCGGCGGTGATGGTGACGGTGGCTTTCAACGTGCCGTTCTTCGTGACCTCGCTCTGCGCGGTCATGCGCACGTAATGGTTCTTCGGGTCGGAGACGGGCGTTAGACCCAACTTCGCACCGTTGGGAAGTCCCATAAGGTAGTTCTGCTGCTGCTCCGCACTGGACCACAACTCGCCTCTGACGCCCGGAACCCACGTAGGATCAAGCAGTTGATAGTTACCATTGCGACGTTGCACCACTGTAACACAGTGGTTGAATTGGTCAGCGGGGATGTCCTCGATACGCTCGCCAGCCATCGTCATGGCAGCGTATGCCTTGAAACCAGCTGCCCGCAACATGCCGATCAGCATGCCCGCTTTGTCTTTGCAGACGCCGCAGCGGTCGCGGAAGGTCATCTCGCACTTATGCAGCGTGTAACCTTCGCCCTCGCCCATCGAGATGCCGGAGTAGCGGATGTTGTCGGCAACCCAGTGCGTCAGGATGTCCAAACTGTCGTTCTCAGTCTTGGCAGGTTTCAGCAGCTCATTGACCTTTTGCTGGATTTCCGGAGTGGCCTCGAAGCTACCGAAGTCCTCGTTCACACCATAAAACCACATCGACTTGGACTCCCAATTCTGCGCAGTCGTGACAATCAGTTTCGCCTGAATGTCGTTATTCGCCACGGTGTAACGCGGGGTTTTCAGCGGCATGATGTCCTTCATAGCGAAAGTGAAGATAGTGCGGTCACCGTCCGTTTGGGTTCTCACGACAAGATGACCGTTGTAAACATGGTACTGCAAGTTCTTGTTTGTCAGCACACTGACCTGATACACCTTCTCTTTCACAGGCTGACTACTCCAGAACGGCACGATGTCGTAGAAGTGACCGCGCATAGGCGGAATGTACTTCGCATCGGGATCCTCGCCCTGCAGCAGCGCGTAGGAGTAGCCCTTCTTGTAAGTCAGAAATTCCACTTCATCGCCGATTTCGAGGCGACCAAGGGCGACCATTTTCTGCCGCGCACCCCAGTAGATCATGTGGGCAGGTGCTGGATAGTCGCACACCATGAAGTCAGGGTGCTCCTCTGTGCCGTCGTGACGGTAGATCACCACATCGCGGATTTCGCAGTAAGCCGACAGCGGATCGTAATCGACGATGACAGCGTTGTTGTCGCGGCATCCTGCGTCATTCAACACTCTGTATCGCTGATGGTTAACATAATGGCTAAGACCGTTCTCCTCCATGCGCACCGTCATGCTGTCATAGAGGGTCACCCGGTCGTAACCGGCGTAGGAGTCGCTCTCCTGCGCGTATGCCGCCATGCAAAGGCAAAGCAGCGGGATGGTGAATAGTAGGGTTCTTATGTTCATAATGGGTCGTTTGTAACTGCTAACTACTAACTGCTAACTAAATAATGTCTTTTTCCTCAATCAAGTTGTTCAATATCGCATACACCGTCAGCGCCGCCACAGATTTGATTCCCGTCTTGCGAACGATGTTCTTGCGGTGGGTGATGACGGTGTGGACGGAGATGTTGAGAGTGTCGGCAATCTCGTTGTTTTTCAAACCTTTGGAAAGGCAGATGAGGACCTCTTTCTCTCGATCGGAGAGCGGGTCGGTGTCGGGTTCGTCGCTGTCCGATTGGAGGGTGTTGACCACCTGGTTGATGGTCGACTTCACCCGCTGCAGGTCGTCGTTGAGTTCGATGATGCCGGAGAACTGATGGAGCTGCTGGGATTCGAGGTAGGCGGTGACGAGGCCGATGAGGCGCAGCTCGGGGTAGTTGTCGAATTCGGCACGAAGGGTTGCGCGATGGGAATAATCGAACAGCAACGGATTGAGAATCAGGATGTCCGCATGCAACGCCGGAAGCCGGGAGAAGAGGGCGTTCAGGTTGTCCGTGGAGAAGACCACCTCCGAATCGGGCACATCGCGCAGGAGGCTGACAAGGCCGCTGCGCAACATCTGTGAGGGTTCTGCTATGGCGATCTTAATCATGGCTCTGCGATTCTAAGTACTGGATATATGGCAGCAAAATGCGGTCCTCCATCATGGCATGCTTCCCGATGTCGTTGGAAAGCGCATACATATCTAACAACATATCAACACGTTCCGAAGAAGAGACCTCCGCCGGAATGTACTTCAGCAACAAATTGGTGAGGTCGTTGAGCGTATCCTCGATGTCGTCGTGCTGCTGCTGAAAAGCGGATTTGTGATGATGCTCGCCATTATCTGTCTCATTTTCTGACAACATCTGCCGCATATAAGGGAACACCACCTCCTCCTCATACTGAAAATGCTTCACCATCTCCTTCTTGAACTCCTTGTAGAAATTGACGATGAGCGTGCTGTACTTCTTGTCCATCGGATCCAGTAACGTATTGAAATGCTGCTCGATATGCGGCAATTTATACTCCAAATAATCCTTGTGGGAGGAGACGAGATAGTGCAAAATGTCGGTCATCGGACACTGCCGCAGCTCCTCAATGGAGGGATAGTAGTCCTGCTCGATATAGACGCGGCTGATGAGGGTGAAAAGCGTTAGCGAGACGTGATGCTCTGCACACAGCTGCTCCACGCTCTTCTCACCGAAACCAAGGGGAATACCCAAACGCGGCAGTACCGTTAACAAACTGTGGTACTGATTGATAGCATCAGCCATCTTCATTTTGGGAGATAATCGCGAAGGTAGATCGGAACGATTGTTCATATTTCAAAATTTTGGCAAAGATACAATTTTTGGTTTAAGGTTTATGGTTTATAGTATGGATAAAAAAAAGAGGTGCGGTTTCCCGTACCTCTTTTTTTTCCATTATATTTGTTCAATTTATTTGCGGATCACCGGCCTCGTGCCGACGATGCCCTGTTCGGTGAAAATCTTAGCGAAATAGGTGCCCGTGGCGAGTGTGCTGACAGGAATCTCCATTACAGCGCTGTTCACGTCTACAACTTTCACCAACTGACCGTAAGCATTGTACAATTCAACCTTCTCAAAGTTAATGCTCTTGCTTTCGAAATGAATAAAGACTCGGTCGGAAGCCGGATTCGGATAGACCATAAGAGGATCGTCCATATCAATAGTGGGCAAACCAGTGGGATCATAGTCATAAACCGCAATCTCACTGTTGACCATACCCTCCTTCATGGCGATGGCCTTGATAATGTAGTGGACATTCAAATAGAATGGAACTGCGTCGGTGTACGCATAGCTGTTCTCATCGGGATCAGAACCATCAATGGTGTAATACATGGAAGCACCTTCCGTGGCGCAAGTGAGCGTCATACGGTAAAACTCGCCGTCGCGTTGGAAGAAGAACTCCGGTGTGGCAACTGTTTCTAACGTAGAGATAATAATGTCGTTGTTGTCACGAGGATAAACCTGATAGCCATACTGGGTGGAATAGCTGACAAAACCGATGACATCGGCGTGATCACCAGCGGAAATCTCCACATCAACCGTA
>JAGBPE010000236.1 GCA_017633495.1 Bacteroidales bacterium
GCAGACTGTTATCACATTTATCGTATTGTTATTCAGTACTATAGGAGGTATCTCCGCGCAAACCACAGACACCATGTATGTGGTGAAGCGGCACGTGGTGCGCGACACCGTCTATGTGCGCGACACGTTGCGCGTGCAGGATACCGTCATCATCGCCGACTACATCCACAGTGAGGAATTCAAGCAGCTGTTTTACGAGTTGAACGGTGCCGATGCGCAGACCTCGCCCGATTCATTGGAAAAATTGTGGGCGCAGACCGTTACCTTTTTGGAAAATCGCGTCATCCAGTATGAACAACAAAACGTTTCTACTATGGACAGCATCAAAAAATACGGATTGGCGGGCCTCCTGCTTTTGGGGTTGAACTCCCTCGCGCCCGCACAGACGGAGACAACGAAGCCTGTGGGCGAACCTCATCAAATCGAGACCAAATCTGCTCTTCACGACGACTCCTTCAACGGTTTCCATTTCGGGTACACAATGGAGGCGGATGTGGCACATCCTTTAACAATGACCAATGCGGTTACAGGGGTGAAGAGCACCCATTCTTTCATCCGCTACGGCGGACGATTTGGCCTGGAATGTTCATATCATTTCGCAGACCTCTTGGGCGTGTCTGCAGCCTTGGATTTCGGTTATATAGCGCCGAATGATCATTATGCTAATATTACGAGATACTATGGACTCTCAATGCCGCTGAAGTTCGAGTTCCACTATCCTGTTTCGGACAAACTATGGTTAACGGCGAATGCCGGAGTCCAATTGCGAATGCCCTTTGAAACTTTTTCACATGGTTTTAATCGGGATAGCGGAGAACCATTATTATATAACAACATTGCTGGGAATCCTGCATATTATGAAGGCTACTATAATAGATACATTTTTTACGCAGATATAATGGCTGATGTCGGATTGTATTTCCAATTACCTAATCAGGATTACCTTCGATTTTTGTTAGGGCTGAATATCGCAACCACAGATTTTGCAAGAGGCAGTGTGAGAATGTACTCAAGCGAGGGATATGACGATTTATATTTCTCCCAACGAAATCACTACCTTTACGGTCAAATTGCCTACGTGCACAGTTTCAGCAAGCAGAGGGCTCTTAAACAGGCACAACCGCACTGGAACGAGGACAAGTCATTTTATCGTCACGAGTTTCGGTTAGGGGTGAGTGACCATTTCGGCTTTGTATTTCATAGAGAAATAGGAGGAAACGCAGTTGGAGAAAATCTACCCAATACGGTATGCACGGATTTATTGTACACACCTGTATTCTCTTTCGACTACCACTATCGTGCAGCCAAATGGTTCTGGTTGGGTCTCTCCACAGGATATGGCTTTTATAAAGAGAGTCATTATCCCGATGGTATCGTGTCTCCCGATCTCGATCATTGGGTGTGTAAGCAACACAATTTTCTGATCATGCCTTCGCTGCGGTTCTCCTACCTGAACCGTCCGCATATTACCCTTTATTCCGGTCTGGATATGGGATTATTGATTGTCAGGCGTACTCCGGAGCGTATGATTCAGTTCGTTGAAGAAGGTTTTTCGCCTGATGACGACCCGTCAGATTGGCCGGATAAACGCACTGATGTGTTCTCCGCGTTCCAGCTGACCGCCTTCGGGTTGAAGGCTGGCGCGAAGCATTGGTTCGGCAGTTTTGAGGCGGGCGTCGGTATCAAGGGGTTTGTCAATTTGGGGGTAGGGTACGAGTTCTGATGATCCCCGCGTATCGCGCGTATCTGCGCGGAATTGCCAAAAATTTGCGAAATGCAGTTGTAAAAATTAACTATTCAAAGTCGAATAGTTAAGATGTATTTTATAACAAGCTGGTTGTCAAGTACAAAAAAATTTCGAAAAACTCTTGACAAAGGCCTTTTCTCGTTGTATATTTGCAGATGGAATTTTGGCGTGCTGGAAGCACGCTATCCTAATAACCCCACATCAGCGAAACGAAGTGGAGCGCAGTGTGGGGTTGCGGCGACACACGCGTAGTCAGCGTGCTGGAAGCACGCAACAAAAACCAACGAAAACCAAGTAGTCAACTTATGAGTTATACACAATCTTTTTACCACATCGTCTTCCGCACTTACCGTAGCGTACCGACAATCCCCATAGAACATGATCGGGAACTTTATGCCTACATCTATGGCATAGCAAGAAATCTTAACTGCCAGACCTATCGCATTGGGGGTATGCCTGACCATGTTCA
The DNA here is from genome assembly GCA_017633495.1 of Bacteroidales bacterium. Taxonomy (GTDB): domain Bacteria; phylum Bacteroidota; class Bacteroidia; order Bacteroidales; family WCHB1-69; genus F23-D06. The sequence continues at coordinate 2,217 of JAGBPE010000236.1, forward strand.
TATTTTTGTGTCATTGCCGCCAACACTAACGGTGGCTTCCTTTGTGCAACGAGTGAAGACTGATAGCAGTAAGTGGTTGAAAGCGAACCCGAACTTCCCTGATTTCAGTGGCTGGGCACGAGAATATGCCGGTTTTAGTAAAAGTGCCAGTGAAAAGGATACGATAATCGGATATATCATGCGACAAAAGGAACATCACAAACGGATTACATTTGCAGAGGAGTACCGGGCACTCCTTGTAGAAAACGGTATCGTCATTGACGAACGTTACTTTTTGAAGGACGATTAGTAGCGTGCTTTCAGCACGCCACCGCACGCCGCACATCGCTTACCCCACACTGCGCTTCACTTCGTTACGCTTATGTGGGGTTATTAGGATTTCGTGCCTCCGGCACGCTCCCTCTCCGCAACGACTACAACATCGGATAGTCGTGACGCGAAAAGAAAACTCGAAACTATCATCGTCACCAAAGAGATAGTGTTGCACGACACCGTTTATGTGGTTTTTTTACACCTCGTCCCTACAAGAACGGCACCATATACGCTGGCAGCAAGATACGAAAATTCCATTTCCCACAAATTTACTTTGCCGAAATATTCCATTCCCCACAAATTTAGCTGAAAGACGGAATCCCCAAATTTTTTTTTCAGATCGTGTATGAAATCCCC
>JAGBPE010000034.1 GCA_017633495.1 Bacteroidales bacterium
CGGCTTCCAAATTGGAGATATATTTTACCAGTCGAGCCATCAGACGACCGTTCTCTTCTTTGGAAAGCACTTGGTTGCCCTCTTCAAGGTTCTTGAATGTCGGGGCCGTGTCTTTTGTGTCATTACCGACACCGCTATAGGCCTCTTGATAGACTTCGAGGTTCTTTTTAGCCTCTTCGATCTTTTTCTCAATCAAGGCTCTGAATTCTTCCAAATCCTCGTCAGAATAACGGTTCACAACGACTTCACTCATAATAATTTCTATTTTTATTGATGATGAAAAATGAATGCGCAAAGATACATTTTTTTACATAAAGACGGATTCGGGTTGATGTTTTTCAGAAATTGTTAAAAAGTGACCAATTTTTTGACGGCTTTTTGACCGTTTTTATCTTGAAAAATCATTAGATAAGCTCCTTTGCCATAGGGGAATGGATAGGATAAACGGTGGGTGCCCTCTTCCAGGTTTTCATGGTAGCTGGCAAGGAGCCGTCCATCTACAGAACAAAGAGTGATGGTGTAACTTTCACTGCGATTGCTCTGCAATTCAACCTGCAGTTTCTCCCGAACGGGGTTGATGACATTGACAAAGAAGTCAGCGGTGCGCTCAACTACACCCACATGAGCATCAATGGCTAAGTCCATGACGACCGGCAGATGGTCGGACTGCATGTAGAGGGCGTTGGCCACGTCGTTTGGCACCGAATTGTTGGTAGGGGAGAGTACAGATCCGTTGAATCGCATACCGTCTTGACCCACCACGTGATAGGATTCTTCTACGAGGTGCAACCGGTCGCTGCCGTAGTAAATATACGGTGACACCAGAATGATGTCGAAGCGGTCGTCCAGTCCGCCGTCCGAGAAACAATCCCCTGACTGATTGTGCGTGGATTGGGTGTGCAGCGCGGCGAATTGCGCATTATTGTGCCAATATCCAGGACTGTTCGCCGGATCGTAGAAACGGTACAGACTGTTGGAATACTCTGTAAGTTCTTTATAAGCAGGCTCTTCGCTGTTGTAAATGTTAAAGTCTCCTGAAAACAGATAGTTGCCGGGCATTCCAGAGTTGGAGATGCGGTTCATCAACTTTTGGACTTGAGCCAAACGGTAGTTTTCGTTGGCGTTTCCGGAACCCGCTTTCAAATGCCCGATCCAAAAGGTCATGAAGATAGTGTCTCCGAAGGCTAGATCGTCGGCATTGTAATAGAAAGTGTATCCGTTAATGTCTCTGTATGAAGTGGTTATATTGGTCGATTTGTACAAGGTAAGCTTGCGTGAATCGTAGTAGATCATGTTTGCGATAGTTCCGCCCGACTGACTGGTGAGCGGACCGCGGCGGTAGTAGTCAATGCCGTCGGTGTTGATGGCGTTGTTGAGTAAACGGTCGGCATATTGGTTCTGGGAACCCATCTCACACACGCACATCACGGTGGGTTGCACGTAATGGAAGATGGTCTTGATATGGAGGTCCTTGTTGTCTAGGTTGTTCGTGATACTGTTGCATTCCGATATCCCTGAACTGTTGGTGTAATACATCAGATTGTACTGCATCATGCGGATGGTGTCGTGGGCTTGCGCAAAAGCAGATCCTGCCGCTACGAATAGCAGCAGCCCTAAAACACGTATGCGTATGTATCTCCGATGTATCATTTCCCTATTGCCTGTTGTCTTATAGACGTATGCGATACGTCCCTACTTTTTGTGCTTTTGGTAGTATTTGACACCCGCTTTCACGTTGGCTTTCACTGCGTTGGAGGAGTAGGTGGCGCCGGTTACGCCGTCCACTTCGGCGGTGGCCGCTTTCGCGACGGTCATGCCGTTCCATTTGTTCAGCAGTCCAGACTTCACCATCTCGAAGAAGCGCGGGGTCTCCTCGTTGGGAAGCGCTTCAACTTTCTGGATTTTGTCGTCCTTGATGTAGACCTTCAGCGGAGTGGTGCCGTTATAGCCGATAACATCCTCGGTCAGGGTGGTGGTGTTCACGATGTAAACGCCCTTCTCCTTGGTCATCACCTTGTCGCCCGTAGTGGCACAGATGAAAACGATGGCGATGATAGCCAACACGGCGCCAATAATGGCAAACATTCCTTTTTTCATAATATGGTTTTGTTTTTAATTATTTGACAATAAATAGATTATGGTGTCTTTAACCCCTTTTTAAATGGGGCTGCAAATGTACAATTTTTACAACACCATCAGATTGCAGCCACGCAATTGGGAATGGTCCAAACGACCGAGCACCTCCATGCCGTTGGGATGACGGCGGCCTAAATCCTCCGTGGCGATGAAGCTGCAGCTGTAGAGGTTGGCCAAATCGATGACGTTGATAACGCCGGTGTTCACTGTGTCGCTGGTGTCGAGCGGGTCTTTCTCGTTGCGCAGAGAGAGTCGCATCCAGGGCGGGGTGGTGAAGAGGTTGTCGCCTTTGCTGTAGGCTTGCGACAGCAGTTCGCACATGCCGTATTCCGAATGGATGGCAGGCACGCCAAAGGCCTTTTGCAGAATGCTGTACAGCTCTTCCTTCACCATCTCTTTGCGCCGGCCTTTCATCCCGCCGGTCTCAAATACCACCAATTCCGGGAAATCGAGTTGATAGTGCTCGGCGAAATCCAGCAGGGCGAAAGTGACACCCCATAGGATAGTTTTCTGGTGATTGTCACGTAGTTGTTGTAACTTTTGGTATAAGTCGTCGTGATTGTAAAGGTAATAGCCGTTGTCAGCCGCTCCGGATTTGTGCATCAGGGCCTCCATCATGTAAATTAAAGAGGAGTGCTTCTGTTCCAAATAGTTGGGTAGCAGGGCTAAAAAGACGTAGTCGGATGGTTTGCCGTAAAAATGGCGGAAACTTTCGAGCAGACTCCTGCGGTAAAGCAGCGCGTTTTTAATGAGATGCCGCGAGTGCTGCATCCCTGTGGTGCCGCTGCTCTGAAAAGTCAGCATCGGGGTGAACTTCGTGGTTTTCACCTCGTGCGTTTTGAAGAAAGAGATGGGCAGAAAGGGAATCTGCTTCAGCGCGCAAACGCTCTCCTTGTCAATGTCCAAGTGCTGACAATAGGTACGATATACGGGATTGTTCTTGTATTGGAAGCGGAAAACCCGCAGTGCGGTCGCTTCAAAATCCGCTTGTGACTGCAGATGGAAGATGTGGTTACTCAGGGTTTCCATGCGAAAGAGTTGATGAGGTGCATGGCGTCTTCCTTGAGGTAGTCGATCACCGGCTGCAGGGAGTCGTTGTTGGGTGCGAAGTCGAAATAGAGGGTGGCGCGCACGAAATGGTGCACGCTGTCGGTGAGCCAGAATTGGAATGGGGTGGCCACCTGCTTGCCGTAAATCTCGTAGGTTTGCCCCCAAATGTGCGCTTCCGGATCTCTAACGACGGAATATTGCACGTCGTCGGCCTTCTGGTAGTGGAATTTCACCATTTTGTCTTCCGCAACCATCAGTTTGCGCAAGCTGTCGGCATTTTTGACCTCGAAACAGGTGAATCGGAACGAAGCTCCTAGTTTAGGGTATGTCACATCGATCCACAAGGAATTGTTCGGCCGTGACTCAATGGTAGTCGTGGCAAAAGTCGACTGTTCGAAAGTGAAGGGTAGGGTAGTGTCTACTCGATGGTATTGATGTTCGGGCAGGTCAATACGGAAATAGCCCATAGGCTTGGGCTCCGGTAGGGCTTTCGGCGTGCAACATACAACCACATACGCCAAAAAGGTCGCCATGATAATATAAATGTAGGATTTTTTTCTCATTTGACTGTTGACCCAGGGCTGCGGTCTGATGACCTTACCTTGGGCTACCAAGCTCTTGCCCCAACGGGGCTGTTTAAGGAATATATTTTTACAAATAACTCTTCAGATTTTTGTTCTTACTGTTTTGGCGCAGTCTCTTCAAGGCGCGCTCCTTGATTTGGCGCACCCGCTCGCGCGAGAGGTCGAGTTTGTCGCCGATTTCATCCAACGTATGTTCGTGGGTGGTGCCAATGCCAAAGAAGAGGCGCAACACGTCCGCTTCCTTTTCCGGCAGGGTTTGAAGCAGGTCGTTGATTTCCGACGAGAGTGACTCCTGCATCAGGGTGGTGTCGGTGTCGTCGTCGTTGTCGTGTACAAACACATCCACGAAACGGGTCTCCTCGTTGGGTGCGATGGGAGAGTCGATGGACTGCGGGTGGTTGTTCATCTTCATGATCTCAGCCACCTTATAGACGGGCATATCCATAGCGTTGGCGATCTCCTCGGTGGTGGGCAGACGGTTGAGAGTCTGCTCCAGACGGGCGGTCTCCTTCTTGATTTTGTTGATGACGCCCACCTGGTTCAGAGGCAGACGCACGATGCGCGACTGGTCGGCGATGGCTTGCAGGATGGCCTGACGAATCCACCAAACGGCGTAAGAGATGAATTTGAAGCCGCGCGTCTCGTCGAAACGTTGCGCGGCTTTGATAAGTCCCAAATTGCCCTCATTGATGAGGTCTTGCAAGCCAATACCCTGATTCTGGTACTGCTTGGCCACGGACACGACAAAACGCAGGTTGGTGGTTACCAACTTGTTAAGCGCGTCCTCATCGCCCGCTTTGATCTTGCGGGCCAGTTCCACCTCCTCATCCGCGCCGATCATCTGCACCTTGCTGATGTCCGACAGGAACCGCTCCAGCGATGCCGAATCGCGGTTGGTGATGGATTTCGATATCTTCAGTTGTCTCATTTGTAATTATAACCCCTTTTAATTAACAATATATAATATGGTGTGATCTTTATTGAAAAATCTATCAGTTTATTTATCAACCTTTTCTGTTGTACCTTGACTATTCAATAAAGTTACATTTTTGGTCATTTTTTCTTTGTTTCTGACCAAAACCACCTTCACTTTGTCGCCTGGAGACTTCGTTTTGAGCACGCCGCGCACTTCGGCGAGGCTGTTTACGGGCGTTTCATCGATGTGGGTGATCACGTCGCCCTCTTGGAATCCGTTTTGCTTGGCCGCCCCGTTGTCGGAGACTTCCGCCACGTAGATGCCGTTTACATCGCTGAGGTTCAGCTCTTTGGCGTTGGAGGCGTTGAGTTCCATGATGGAAACGCCGAGGTAGGCTTGTTGGGTGACGCCGTAGTGTTGCAAATCATAGCTGATTTTTTGCACGATATTGGAGGGGATGGCAAAAGAATATCCGGTGTAGTAGCCGTTGCCCGAGGCGATGGCAGTGTTGATGCCGACCAGCTGACCTGCGGCATTCACGAGGGCGCCGCCGCTGTTGCCGGAGTTCACGGCTGCGTCAGTCTGCAGGTAGACTTCGTCGGACATGGAGTTGCGACCGGTGCTGAGCTGACGGGCTTTCGCGCTGATGATGCCGGCGGTGACGGTGGAGTTGAGACCCATGGGGTTGCCGATGGCCAACACCCACTCGCCGATGCGCACGGAGTCGGAATTCGCGAATTTCAGGTAGGGGAGACGCGTCTCGTTGATCTTGATGAGTGCGAGGTCGGAGGCGGGGTCGGTACCGATAATCTCGCCTTCGTACTCGCGCTTGTCGTTCAGCGTGATGGTGATCTTTTCAGCATCTTGCACCACATGGTTGTTGGTGACGATGTAGCCGTCGGAGGAGATGATGACGCCCGAGCCGGCTGCTTGCACCGGGTAAGCGCTGGGGGCGGAACCGAAGAAATGTTCCCAGATGGTGCCGCCGAAAAAGTCGTCCCACATGGAGTTTTTCTGCATAAATTCGGTCTTGATGTAGACCACTGCGTTGACGGATGACTCTGCTGCGTCGGTCAAATCGACGTATCTTGTGCCGTGGCTCTCCTTTTGCGCGCAACCTGTGTAAGTACAGGAGAAGAAAGCCAACATTGTGAATAACAATACTTTAGAAATGTTTAATGTCTTCATATTTCTATATTTTTCATTTATAAATCTTATACAAAACGGCTCAATAACGCAAAAGTTTAAAAAAAATTGCAGGGAAAATATTTGTATCAAAAAAAATTATATTTTTGCCGCCCAAAAAATTACAAACTAAAAACCCAAAAAAATGTACGCAATTGTAGAAATAGCCGGGCAACAATTCAAGGTTGAAAAAGACCGCAGAGTCTATGTTCAGCGCCTCAAGGCTGAAGAAGGTGCGCAAGTCACATTTGACAGCGTCATGTTAGTCGACAACGACGGTGCAGTGAAAGTGGGTACGCCTACCGTTTCCGGTGCCAGCGTGACCGCTACCGTCCTGAATCATCTGAAGGGAGACAAAGTGCTTGTCTTCAAGAAGAAAAGAAGAAAAGGTTATCAGAAATTGAATGGTCACCGTCAATGTTTGACCACCATCAAGATTGATAGCATCAACCTGTAAAATTTATTATTAACGATTAAAATTTAGACTTATGGCTCATAAAAAAGGTGTCGGTAGTTCACAGAACGGCCGCGAATCAGCTAGTAAAAGATTAGGCTTGAAGATCTTCGGCGGTCAATTCGCCAAGGCTGGCAACATCATCGTTCGCCAAAGAGGTACTGTCCACAACCCTGGTAAGAATGTCGGTATGGGTAAAGACCACACCCTGTTCGCATTGTGTGACGGTATTGTCGAATTCAAGAAAACCTATAAGGACAGATCTTACGTCTCCGTGGTTCCCACGCAGGAGTAAGCGACAAAAAATTTAGCGCGGGGTTAGTGCATATCGAAAAAAATTGTACTTTTGCCGCGCAAAACCAGCCACTTTAGCTCAGTTGGTAGAGCGACGCATTCGTAATGCGTAGGTCGCGAGTTCAAGTCTCACAAGTGGCTC
>JAGBPE010000237.1 GCA_017633495.1 Bacteroidales bacterium
CCCTCTTCAGCCTCAAAGCCAACGGCATAGATAACAGTGTCACCCACTGAAGGCTCAATGACCGTATAAGTACCCGTTGTCACCTCGCTGTTCTCCCAGTCAGCCTTCATGGCGATGGCCTTCAGCGTGTAAGTGCCAGGGATGTTAAGAACGACGGGGGCAGCATAGAGCGTGGACGTTGCATTGGGCTCAGTGCCATCAGTGGTATAGCGGATCTCCGCACCAGACACTGTGCAGTTCATGGTTACCGTGACAAGCGTGTCGTTGCCCGTAGCAGGAGTCAACACAGGAGCGGGCAGCTGGGCCGTGGCGGTCAGCGCGACTTGTGCGCTCAAAGTGCCGGAGGTCACAGAAATCGTACCCGTTGCAGGCTCAGTACCATCAAACGTAACGGTCACCACCGTATTGCTGTTCGGTGTGGTAATCGTGGTGGGATTCAGGGTGAAGTGCGTGTTGCTGCAAGTCAAGGCAATCGGGTTGTCCAGATGGGCACCGCTCACCGTAAAGGTCTGGCTCAGCTGGGTGCTGGTGAAGTTCAATGTCGTAGCGTCAACCGTCAGAACCGGCTCATACACAACGGTATAGATAGCCGTGGCGGTCTCACTGGCAAACCAAGCGGTCTTGAAAGCTTTCGCCTTGACGGTGGTGGTAGCGGTCAACAGAATCGGCGCCGTGTAAAGCGTGGAAGTCTCAGTCGGTTCGGTGCCGTCGGTGGTGTAGCGGATTTCAGCGTCAGAAGTCGCACAAGAGAGGGTGAAGTTAACACTGTCGGCATAAGTACCTGCGACAGGAGCAAACACGGGCGTTTCCACCGTCGGAGCAGTAATCGTCACATCCAAAGTGGCCACACTGCTGTTCTGATAGTTTGACATCGTAGCAATAGCCTTGATGGTAGAGGTCTCCGTAATCTGGAACGGAGCGGTATAGAGCGTAGAGGAATCCGTCGGGGTAGAACCGTCAGTGGTATAATAGATGGAGGCACCTTCAGCGGCGGTCATTGTCAGGGTTGAGTTGAAATAGTAAGTATTGTCGCCAGGGGCTTCCTCACCAGCAGCGGTGATAACAGGAGCGTCAAGCACCGGCGCAATAACGGTGAACGTCGTAGTGGCGTTCACAGCGGGATTCAACGCCACCTGATTCATATCCACGAGCGAGCAGGTGATGGAGTGCGTGCCTGCGGGCAGCGGCGACAAAACAGCTTGTTGCAACGTGTCGAGACCTGTCTGGTCAAGGTAGATAGGATTGGTGAGGCCAATGGCAGTCAACAACGGCGTTTCGACCTTGAGATAACCGTCGGTGCCAAGGGCAAAGTTCTGGATATTAATACCAATAGGCAGCGTGTCCAAAGTGCTGAAAGTGCTGCCGTTGGCAGGAGCGGAAATGGAGAGAGAGGGGGTGGTGACAGGGGCATCACCCGGCAGAACCATGATATTGTCCACTTCCCAACCTGCTGCAGAAGAGGCATCGCTGGTGTAAACCCATGCGAGATAGATTGGGGATGCACCGGGAATATCCACGTCGCCAGATTCAGTCCAGGTCCAAGATCCGGGACTTAAGGCACATTCTGAAGTAATGTCGGTCCACGTAGCGGTAGTAGGATTGCCTGTTCCAGTGTAGTTATTGGAATACTTGACTTGTAGGCCAGGTCCATTGTAATTCATCGCAGTAATGAAAGAAAGAACCACACCACCCGCATTCAACGGTGTAATAGCCGGAGTAATAAGCCAGGTCTCCGTCGCACCTTGGTTATGAGCATTGGCATAAGCATAAGTATTACCGCTATAAGACGCTGTTATCCAAGCGTATGTGCCAGAAGCATTGGTAATGGTCATCTGGTCGAGGCCATTCGTTTCGAAGTTCTCAAAGAAGAGCGGATTGAGGTCGAGAATCGTGATATTGCGAGTCACCACGGTACTGCTGTTACCGTTCAGCTCAGCGATAGCCTTCAGCGTAGCGGTCTGCGTCAAAGTGAACGGCGCGGTATAAAGCGTGGAAGAGGATGTCGGATCTGTTCCGTCCAGCGTGTAATAGACTGACGCGCCATTGTCGGCGGACATCGTGACAGTGGCGGATGCGAAGTAAGTGTTCGCCGAGTGCATGTTACCACTCAAGGTCACTGTAGGCTCCGCTACGTAATTGGAGTTAGCGACAGCCGTAATGATCACATCATCAATAATCAGGTTGCTATCGCTATTGACCGTGCTACGGACAGAAATGACAAACTCAGCGGCATTCGTAGTGTTGGCAGCCTCTATGGTATCAATAAATTGCTGGTACGTAGTGCCGTTTATGGTGTCGTATGCGCTATATGCCGAATAACCGGAACCAGTTGTACGACCGTCGTACAACGCCACACGGATGTGACCGCTACCCTTCACCCAGAAGGAAATCACGTATTGGGTACCGTTGTCCACATGCACCGGCTGCGTGGTGAACCGTTTGTGGCCGCTCGCGGCGTTGATGAGCATGCAGGCGTAGTCACCCGAATGCGCACCGGAAGTCACTTGCACCACATTGGCAGTCCCAATGTTACTCTTGCTGCCATACCATCCGTCAGGTGATGTGCCCGTCCAGCTCTCGAATCCCCCATTGGTGTTGATCTGGGCGAATCCAGCAAATGAAAACAGCATCAAGCACAAAGTGATGACACTGCAAAAAGTAAATTTCTTTTCCATATTGTTTTGAATTTAATTATTTGAATTTCAAATATTTATTATCAACATTTGTTATTTTTTCGGCACTGCAAATGTACATAAATTATAATTCACTCAGACAAATGAAATTGTCACTGTAGAGACGCTATTAATCGCGTCTCTACCAAAGATGATGAAACAGACATAAATTCCGGCAAATTGTTGATGCGCAACAAACGCTGCAACTCTTCGTCCGGAACTTGCGTGAAAACAGCAAAATAGTGCCACAATTCTTTCAAATTCGCCAATGTACCGCTCTCCCCACGCAAAGGCATCAACGATTCCGCTAAATCATGATAGAAAGCTAAAAAGCGTGACTTTTTGTCTCCAACCTCTTGATTCTTAATTGCTTCCGACAAAAATGGATTCAGTAGCATTCCGCGTCCCAACATCCAAGCTTCCACCTTCGGGAATCTCTCAGAGAGTGTTTGAAAATCTTCTTTGGAAAAAACATCGCCGCTATAGACGATTTTATGCCGGGTTATGCCACAAAACTCTTCAAAAAGCTCCCAATTCGGAATTCCTTCGTACAAATCGTCACCCAAACGCGGGTGAACCACCAAGAAGTCCAGCGGATAATCGTTTAACCTACGAAGAACTTCCCGTCCTTCCTCGGCGCTGTGCAGTCCGAGCCGCATCTTCAGCGACAGCCGGAACGACGTCTTCGAGGTGACCTCAGCCACGATAGCCTCCACCATTTCGGGATGCGGCATCAGTCCGCAGCCGCGTGTGTGGCGCACTACGGGCGAGGAAGGGCACCCTATGTTGACGTTAAAACGCTCGTAACCAAATTGTTCGTGCAACACCCTCACCGTATCCACAAATTGTTCGGGTTTGTTGCCCATCAACTGAGGGATGAGCGGCAAAGCGGTGTTGTTTTCAGGCATTATATCCTGCCACACCTTCGGACGGAACTTTCCAGCGGTCTGTACCGGCAAAAACGGGGACATAAAACAATCTATGCCGCCAAAATGACGGCATAGTGTGTTTCTGAATGTACGGGAAGTGATCCCGTGCAGAGGAGCCAACCAAAGTTGCGGATCCATTAGCGAATCACCACTTTGCGGGTCTGTTTCTGACCATTGGCTTCGAAGGTGAGCATATAAACACCTGCGGGATATGCTCTCACATCCACAACGGTTTTGCCTTGTCCTTCGCCCGATTTCAGAAGTCTGCCAGTAAGGTCGCGAAGCTCCCACTGATAGGCTGCATCACCCTCCAGTTCGATGTTCAACACATCGGAAGCCGGGTTGGGATAGACATTCTCCTGAATCTTCTCGAAATCAGCGATACCCACACCATTCGACAATTTGACATCATCCACATAAAGCACAGAAGCACTGTTGAGACTCATTGCAGAGAATACGATAATCATGATGGAATCGCATTCTTCGCCTGGGTTTTCAAACTCGACGTTAATCTGTTGATACTCATTCGGATTCAAATCACTGAAACTGTTGGTAGCATAGTCTACAAATTCGCCGTTTCGCTTGGTGGCAGCAATCACAGTCACTTCGTCATCGTCAACCGCCTGATACTTGACCCACATTGTTACATAATGCGGAGTGGAAGCACAAGGAACACCGGGAGACGCCAATTGCACCAACGAGTAAAGCGACTCAATATCGGTAGAGTCAAAATTGGGAGTGGAAGTGGTATCTTGAAACATTTGGATGATTTCGATCAAACTCTCCAACGGAATGGAAAATCCAGATGCTTCACCCACCTGCAGGACACCCGGAAGATTGAAACTATAACCCACACCAGGGATGGTGAAATCCGCCGATTGCATTTTCACAGCATAGCTACCCGAATGAGCGTCAGTAGTTTGCGTGCAAAAGGTCATCTCCACTGGAATGTTAATAATTGATGTGGTCAATGTGCCTTGCAGACCGCCCGTCCAACCGACCGGTTTTCCGTATGACCATAACTCAAAATCTCCGTTTGTGACGGTGTTTTGCGCGTGCATGCCCACCAAACAGAGAAGTAACGTAAAAAGTACAACTGTTTTTTTCATTTGTTATTGATTTGTTTATTATTCTTGCGTTAGATTATTCTAAAATTTCCGCCGCGAAAATAAGATTTTTTATAACATTATGCTATCTCTTGAAAAAGTTTCATCATAATTTTATACCTTTGCCGCCTCAAAAGTAGAATTAAAGTATGAAGAAATCAGACATTCTTGTAATCATTATTATCGTTCTTTGTTTGCTGCCATTCTTCCTGTTTGACAGCGTTTACGATGCATATTGCTTTGCTAACCAACGTTTTCCATTATGGATGGCCTTCCTCAAGTTTGGCATCCTGGCAACTTTCGGCGAAATGCTTGGCTGCCGCGTGAAAACTGGAAAGTATTACCACGAAGGCTTCGGCATCGCCCCGAAATTCGTCGTTTGGGGACTCCTCGGTATGTGGATTGCCCTCGCGATGAGTGTCTTCCGTCTCGGAATTCCGGCCTTCATGGAACGCTACGCGGCCTTCAGTGGGATCTCCGCCGCCATGACCGGCCCGATGTCGTGGATGAAACTGCTCGGCGCCTTCTGCATCAGCACCATGATGAACACCTCCTTCGCGCCCGTCTTCATGACCGTGCACAAAATCTCCGACATGCACATCAGCGAGCACGGCGGAAAGCTCTCTGCTCTTCTCAAACCCGTGGACGTCAAACGCCACATCTGCGAAATGGACTGGGGCGTGCAATGGGGTTTCGTCTTCAAGAAGACCATCCCGATGTTCTGGATTCCCGCCCACACGCTCACTTTCTGCCTGCCGCAGGATCTCCAAGTGCTCTTCGCCGCCTTCTGTGGTGTCGTCCTCGGACTGCTTTTGTCTATTGCAGCGAAAAAAGGAAAATAATTTGTAGAGACGATGTGCACATCGTCTCTACCTCTAAACGTGTAAACCTTAAACCCTAAACCAATATGTACTTTATCATTTTCATCGTTCTGATGGTCGCGAGCATGGTCATCCAAAAGACCTTGACCTCGCGAATGGAAAAATATTCAAAAGTCCAACTCAGCAGCGGACTCTCCGGCAAGCAAGTGGCCGAAAAGATGCTGCATGACAACGGCATTTATGATGTGCAGGTGACCTGCACCGGTGGTTATCTCACTGACCATTACGACCCAACCAAGAAGACGGTCAACCTCAGCCAAGGCGTTTACGAAGGTCGCAGCATCTCATCTGCGGCTGTCGCTGCGCACGAATGTGGTCACGCCGTGCAACACGCCACTGCCTACAAATGGCTCACCATGCGTTCCATGTTGGTGCCCGCTGTGCAGTTCGGTTCACAATTCTCGACATGGATTCTGCTTGCCGGCATCATCCTGTTAGGATTCACCCAATACTTAGGCCAGTGGGTCTTATTGATCGGTATCGCCCTTTTTGCACTGACCACCATCTTCTCGCTCATTACCCTGCCCGTGGAGTACAACGCCTCCGAACGTGCCGTCGCCTGGCTCGACGAACACGCCATCACCACCGGTGAAGAGACCGCCATGGCCAAGGACGCCCTCAAGTGGGCCGCCCGCACCTACCTCATCGCCGCTATCTCCTCACTGGCAACCTTACTATATTATATCTCCATCTACATGGGTGGCAGAAGGGATTAATTCATAATTCACAATTCATAATTGATAATGAAAAGAATCGTAACGTTATTGGTTATTAACCTGTTGGTTTTAAGCGTGTTTGCGCAGGTACAGGTCTATCCTTTGAACAATATTCCTGAAAAGGTGAAATATACGGGTAGCGTCACTTATGCTCTGCCTACCACCACGTTGAAGGTGACGGTTTCCGTTTCCAAAGTGCAGGATGTGCGCGGCTATTTCGCGGATTATGCGGAGAGTCTGCTTGGACTGACCAACATCATCCACCAAAACCGCACCCATTACATTCTCAATTCTGTGGAAGTGGAGCCGCTGACCACGGCAGACATGACCAATATTTACCGTGCATTCACCTCCAACACCGTGATTGCCGAATCCATGAACGCTGCCACCCTCGCACCTAAATGCACCTATCCCGATGGCTATTTGATGACTTACCAAACACATACGGCATCACTCCCCGAGTTCTTCAAGAACTATGCGGACATCTCTTACACGCAACAGCAAGAGACGTTTGTAGATACCAAAATCATTGACGGCGTAGTGACGCAAGTGCCTGCCAATCACACGAAAACGGTCTCCAAAAGCTTCGAGAACAAGGCGCGCGAGGCTGCCGACGCCATCATGAAGAGTCGCAAAGACCAGTACAATCTGGTGGCCGGCGAACAAGAGACTCCTTACACGGGCGAGGCATTGGCCATTATGCTTTCGGAGCTTAAAAACTGGGAAAGCAACTACATGAGCCTCTTCACCGGTGTCTCCATCGCGGATACAATCCAGTATGTGTTCTACTTTACGCCCAACAACAAATTGGATCAGATGACGGCTTTCTATTTTAATGAGAACAAAGGACTTATCCCGACGGATGGGACAGCAACAGATGCCTATACGCTGAACTTTACTCCTCGTTATAAAAAGTTGTTTGAGGTGACAGAATTGTACATTCCGGAATCAGGCTTTATTACGCGCAACATGCAACCTGTGTGCGTGTCCCTGTCCCACAACAAAATGGTTCACGATTTCGGTGTTTTGAATATGTACCAGGCAGGTAGCATTTTCGTGGTAAAACCTTCCGCAAAAGAGCCTTTCGATATAAACCAAGTTGGCGTTGTGTTTTAGCGTTGTCCTTATACCTTAAACCCTAAACCTTAAACTATAAACCTTAAACCTTTCTATGAAAAGAGCTCTTTTTTTCCTCCTCTCCATCACCGTCATCCTATTCAGCGGCTGCCAAAAAATGGAGCAAAACAAGCTCAACCGGCAGATGAAAAAGATGGCGAAAGTATACCTGAAACAAGAGGAAATTAAAGATTATAAGAAGCTTCAGATTGTTTCTATCGATACTTTGACGGAATTCAGCTATGCCAAACTCAATTCTGAACTGCTTGGTAACATGGCCGAAGTTTATGAGCAGATGTATTGGGATGATTCAGGAGACACCACCCGTCGCAATGCTATCGAACTGTATCTCAAGGAAATACATCGTATCAAAGCCGACATGGACGAGCTGATTGACGATGGAGACCTCCTCACCGAAGGCGTTCTGCTCTTTATGGTGACGGGCAATTATGAACAAAAAGGTGAAAAACAGGAGTTTATGTTCCTCGTGAATCCGGACAAGAAATCGCTGCACACCTTGGATCCATTTGGTGACAATTTATTATATAAGGACTCAGAGTAATGTTCCCGTGGGGTGGTGAGCGCCGTTTCAACGCCTACAGTCACTATTGCAGAACGCATTTCGGCGGCAGAATCCAGAAACTGCCGGTGGATGCGGGTTTTTCGTGCCCCAACCGTGTGAGTCGCACGCAAGGCGGGTGTACCTACTGCGCCAACAACGCCTTCACACCCTCTTATCTCACTGAAAACGATGACGTTACAACACAATTGGAGAACGGGAAACGGTTCTTTGAGAAGCGTTATCCTTCCAACAATGGCTATTTCGCATACTTTCAGGCTTATACTAATACATTAGCACCTTTATCTGTACTACGAGATAAGATCGAATCCTCATTGCATGTTTCAAACATCAAGGGCATTATCATCTCTACTCGACCCGATTGCCTGCCAGACGATGTACTGGATTACTTGTCGGAGCTGAACACCCACACACACCTGACCATAGAGTTAGGAGTGGAAAGCTTTCACAACGAGACACTTACACACATCCATCGTGGTCACACCGTGGAATGTACTTTCGAATCTTTTGAGAAACTGCACTCTCGAAATATTCCCACTGGTGCTCATCTGATTTTCGGTCTGCCGAACGAGACGCCCACACAGTGGCTTTCGGATGTGCAGCTGCTCAACTTGTTACATCCTCAGTTCGTCAAATTCCACCAACTGCAGATTTTCAAGAACACCGCTATGCAATCGGAATACCACGACCATCCTGAGCGTTTCCATCCGCTTTCTGCCGACGATTATGTGCAGTTTCTCTGCGATTACCTGGAACGCCTCTCTCCAGAAATTGTCATCGAACGCTTCTCTGCCGAGGTCCCACCTCGTTATC
Source organism: Bacteroidales bacterium (assembly GCA_017633495.1). Taxonomy (GTDB): domain Bacteria; phylum Bacteroidota; class Bacteroidia; order Bacteroidales; family WCHB1-69; genus F23-D06. The sequence goes on from JAGBPE010000237.1 coordinate 8,814, forward strand.
TGGCTGTTTCACAGTGGAATCTGTTGCGCCACGACGCACTGGTGCGGAAGGTTGAGGAGGAGTTGCTGAAGCGCGAAAGCTGGCAAGGATGTAGAGACGCGATTAATCGCGTCTCTACAGAGCCCACAACTGCTAACTACTAATTACTAACTTCCCCTGTTGCCTATTGCCTGTTGCCTTCATAATTAACAATCAATTGTAAAATTAAAAATATTTTTATCTATTTGTTATTTCAATTAAAAATTTCGTATTTTTGCCGCGAAGACAAAAAGATGAAATAACATGTTGATAAGAACGAACAATTGTGCATTGATGGGGGTTACCGCGATACCCATCGTAGTGGAAGTGAACGTAGACAACGGCATCGGTTTCCACTTGGTCGGGTTGCCCGACAGCGCGGTGAAAGAGAGTCAGCAGCGCATCGAAACGGCGCTGAACATTTACAAGTACAAGATTCCAGGGCGAAAAATCGTGGTAAACATGGCGCCGGCGGACATCCGTAAGGAGGGCTCGGCGTATGACCTGACGCTCGCCATCGGCATTCTCGCCGCCTCCGAGCAGATTGCGGGTGCATCCGAGTTGGGAGATTATTACATTATGGGGGAACTGTCGTTGGATGGTTCGTTGCAACCGATTCGTGGTGCATTGCCCATTGCCTTGGAAGCCCGCAAACACAAGAAGAAGGGGGTGATTCTGCCGATTCAGAACGCTCGGGAGGCCGCCATTGTGCAAGGCATCGACATTTTGGGTGCCGCCAATATCAAGCAGGTCATCGACTTTTTCGACAAGGGAATCCCCATTGAGCCAACACGCATAGATGTGGCTAACGCCTTCAACGAAAGTCTGAACCATTACGAGTACGACTTTTCGGATGTAAAAGGGCAGGAGAACATCAAGCGGGCGATGGAGATTGCGGCCGCGGGTTCTCATAATGTGATTCTCATCGGTCCTCCAGGCTCCGGTAAAACAATGTTGGCCAAGCGGTTGCCCTCGATTTTGCCGCCGCTCTGCTTGGAAGAGGCGTTGGAGACCACCAAGATTCATTCGGTGGCGGGCAAGATGAGCCGTTACGCTTCCATCATCTCCAC
>JAGBPE010000238.1 GCA_017633495.1 Bacteroidales bacterium
CGGATGACGATGCGGGAGTGCGTGAGTTACGCACTGGAGCATTCGGCGGAGGTGCGGTTGCAGCAGGCCGACTGCCGGGACGCGCAGATCGCCCGTCGCGAGGCCATCCTTAGAGCGTTTACCCCGACCGTCAGCGGCGATGCGTATGCCTATTCCAACTTTGGACGCTCCATTGACCCGGAGACCAACACTTACAGTACGGTTGCCTCCTTCCACAACGGATATAGTTTGTCGGCGGGCATCACGCTCTTCAACGGCTTTCAGGCGGTTAACAACATGAAAATCACGAAGATTTCGGAACAGTTGGGGCTGACCAAACAGCAGCAGATTGAAGACCTGCTCTGTCTCGCCGTGATGGAAGCCTACTGCAACGTGCTTTACTATACTGAATTGTGCAACGCCATTCGTGCGCAGGTGAACACAGCCGAGAAGGCGATGCAATCGGCGCAACGTCAGTACGATTTGGGACAGAAATCCTACTCCGATGTGCTGCACACGAAGGCGGAATTGTCCGACCGAGAGTATCAATTGATAGTTTGTAATAATCATTTAAGTGACGCTTGTATTACATTGACAGACATTATGTTGTTTGATAACAAAAAAGTGCTTAATATCGACATGGAATGGCCAGAATCTCTTTTTGGGGAAAGTGAAGACGAGGCGGTTCGAGCGATGCAGGCGGTGGATCGGCTCCCGCGAGTGATCATAGCCAATGGGGAGTTGGAGACCGCCCGCATCGCCCTCAAGACCGCGAAGTGGCGGCTGTTGCCGTCGCTGTCGCTGTATGGCGGCTGGTCCTCGACCTACTTTACCTATCCCGGCAAAACGGGCTATGTTCCAGCACCTTACTGGCGACAGATCGCAGACAATGGCGGTGAGTACGTGCAGCTGTCGCTGAACATCCCGATTTACGACCGTTTTTCGCGACAGTCTGAGATCGCACGAAGGCGCAACGAACTCGACCGTGCGGAGGCACGGCGCGAGCAGGCGCAGCACGAGGCCGATGCGGAGGTGCGCCGCGCAATCGCCGACCGTGACGGCGCCGCTGAAGCCCTGCGACAAGCCGAACAGCACGCCGCCCTGCAGCAGGAACTTTACGCGCTGAGTACCAGGCAGTTCGAGCAAGGCCTCACCTCCGCCGTAGAATACCAAACCGTCGCCGACAACCACCTGAATGCCACCGCCGAATACCTGCACGCGAGGTTGACGTATTTCGTGAAATGCGAGGTGGTGCGGTACTACGCGAGGCTTATCAATGAAGAATGAAGAATGCATAATGAAGAATAATATTAAAAACACTTTCCTTAAACAGCCCCGTTAGGGGCAAGACGCGCGAAGCGCAATTAACCCCACATAAGCGAAGCGTAATGTGGGGGGGGCAGACAAGAACAAATGCTATGGACAGAACAATAGAACCAACAAAAGGAATCCGAAAAATCTTCACCCGCAAGGCCATCCCCTTCTGGGGCGGCGCACTCTTGCTGCTCTTCATCGGGTGGTTAGCGTTGCGCGATGACGCGAAGAAGTTACGGGTGGGCGGTAACGACCTCACCGTGAGCGAGGTGCGGTGCGGCGAGTTCAACGACTACATCCGGGTGAGCGGACGCGTGGTGCCCATGACAACCGTGCAGCTCAGTCCGTTGGAGGGTGGGATAGTGCAGCAGATCGTGGCGGAAGAGGGCTCTCAAGTGCGCGAGGGCGATGTCATCTTGGTCCTCAGCAACGAAAGTCTCGACATGCAGATTCTAAATGCCGAGGCAGACTTGGCCGAGAAGGAGAATATCCTGCGTAACACCCTGATTTCCATGGAACAGCAAAAGTTGACATTGCAGCAGGAAATGTTGCAGCTGCGGATGGAGGTGCGTCGCAAGAAACGTACTTACGACTCGCAAAAGGCGCTCTATCAGGACAACCTCATCGCGAAAGAGACCTTCTTGCAGGCCGAGGAGGATTACCAGTTAGCGCAGGACCGTCTGACGTTGGTGGAGAACCGCGCCAAGCAGGACAGTCTCTATCGCTCCGTCGAGATCCGTCAGATGCGCGAAAGTCTTGAGAACATGCGACTTAACATGCAGATGATACGCAAACGGAAAGACAACCTGACCATCAAAGCGCCCATTGACGGCGAGTTGGGTCTGGTGGACGTAGTGCTCGGACAATCTGTCGCGATGGGCAGCAAGGTCGGACAGATCAACAATCAGGACAACTACAAGATCGAAGCCCTGATTGACGAGCACTACATCGACCGGGTGACGGCGGGCTTGGAGGCTACAGTGGAACGTCAGGGCGGCAAGCATAACGTGTTGATACGCAAGGTCTATCCCGAAGTCCGCGACGGCAAGTTCAAAGCCGACTTCAAATTTCCTGGAGAACAGCCCGCGAACATTCGCAACGGACAGACCTTTTACCTAAATTTGCAGCTCGGTCAGCCTGTGGAGGCAATTTTAATCCCCCGTGGCGCGTTCTACCAAACCACCGGCGGCAAGTGGATCTATGTCCTCTCGCCCGACGGTACCAAGGCCGTGAAGCGCGAAATCCGCATCGGCCGCCAAAACCCACAGTACTACGAGGTGCTCGAAGGGCTGGAACCGGGGGAGAAGGTGATCACGTCGTCGTACGAGCGGTTCGGGGAGGCAGATGAGTTAGTAGTTAGCAGTTAGTAGTTAGCAGTTATAAGGCAATAGGCAACAGGGAAAAGGCAAAAGGAACGGGCGACCCCAATTCCCCTTCTATTTTAGAAGGGGTGCCCGAAGGGCGGGGTAGTAATATAAAAACTGCTTCCTTGAGCAGCCCCGTAGGGGCAAGAGCTTGGTAGCCAGGGGTAAGCGAAGCGCAACCCCTGGACGGAAGATGAGAAGATAATTAACCCCACATAAGCGAAGCGCAATGTGGGGGACACCAAATCAATAAAGATATGAAATCATACCTCAAATTCCTCAGCAGAAACAAGTTATACACCGCCATCGAGGCGGTGGGACTGAGCGTGTCGCTCGCCTTCGTCATCATCAGCTTCTGCTACGTGATGCAGCAATACGCCGTCCCGCGCGAGAACCCCGACCGCGAACGGATCTATGCCGTGGGCAGCGATAATATGACCAATGGCTACGGGATGAAGGAAATCATCGGCGACAAAATCCCTGAAGTGGAATGTGTGACCCATTTCTATTTTCAGCACGACCAGCTTCTGAAAGCGGAAGGCGAGTCGTTTGTGGGCAATGTCCTCTCCTGTGACCGCGACTTCTTCGACATCTTCCCCGTTCAGTTCAAAGAGGGTGGTCCCGACAATCTGACCAAAGCCCATGTGGCTTTTATTTCGGAAAAGTTGGCTTCCAAAATGAAAGGGGAAGTGGTTGGAAAACAGGTTATTGCGGAGAATGACACGCTGACTATAGTAGGCGTGATTTCCGACTTGGGCAGTTCCTTGTTGTATGACGCCGATATCATAGGCAACATTGAAACCTGCAAAGAATTGGCTGTTTACAGAGAGAATCCACTTTATTATCATAATAGTTTCCATACCTTCATCAAGGCGGTGCCGAATGCAGACCGTGCGCTTCTGGCAGAGAAGGTGGATGCTCTTTGCAAGGAGAAGTATGACCATATTTATAGTGTCTTTTTCAAGGAGAATGTCACGATGATTCGGCTGGATGAAATCTTTTTCAGTGAAACAAAATGCCATTTGCGACAAGGTGACAGGTCGATGCTCCGCACCGTGGTTGTGGTCGGGCTGTTGCTGCTGCTCTCCGCGCTCATCAACTATATCAACCTGAATGTGGCGCTTGTGGGGAAACGTGCGAAGGAGATGGCGTCGCGGCGATTGTTGGGGGCGCAAAAATCGGCTGTCATCGGACGTTTCCTGGCCGAATCGTTTTGGTTCACGTTGGGCTGTTTTATCGTCGGATTGCTGCTGGCCTACGTTAGTGTGCCATACGTCAACGATTTGTTGAGGGCTGATGTGGCGGTGCGCATTCCGTTCACAACGGGTTATCTTCTGGCCTACCTGCTGATGGTCGTGGTGGTGTCGCTTTTGGCTGGTATCTTGCCCGCTCTCATCGTGTCGCAGACCAAACCTATAGATGTGGTGAAGGGCACCTTCCGCTTTCGCTCACGCAAAGAGTTGTCGCGGCTCTTCATGGTGGTCCAAAACGTCATTTCCATCGTGCTGATCGCCGTGGTGATTACGATGCAACTGCAAATGCGGCACATGATGAATCGTCCCGTCGGTCTGCAGACGGACAACCTTTATTTCGTCAGTTCCAAGTTGGACGATCTTCCCGAAAAGACCGCTTTTGTCGATGAAGTCCGCAGCTTGCCATGCGTGAAGGAATTGGCTTTTACAGAGAATGTTCCGGGCGTTACAACCACGGATTTGGTTATGACCAAAATGGGCGAGACGGAAAGGAATACCATTGTTTTTTCGTTTAATTGCGACACGGCGGCCTTCCGCATGTTGGGTTTTCAGGTGGTTGAACAGTTCCATGAACCGGAAGCGACGAGTTTTTGGATGACGGAAAGTGCCGTGGCAGGCTTGACGGGGCTACCATACGGTGACTATAATTATGACACGATTTTGCTTTGGAGGCAGGGCAATATCGCTAACGATGTTTGCGGTGTCATCAAGGATTTCAACATGTTGGATGCCCTGCATGCCGCCGACGAAGACTTTACCATTGTTTTTAGCAATGGCGATCCTGTTTTTGCACGAGTCGCTCATCCGTTGTTGGAGATCTTGGGCGACCACAAGGAGGCCAAACGAGCCATTGATGCGGTGTATGAGAAGCATTGCATGGCGGCTTTGGGCACCTATATGGAGCCGGATTACAACGATTTTCTGAAGAATGTCGTCGCCTCGAAATACGGAAAAACCAAACGGCAGATGCGTCTCATCGAGCTGATCATGGCTGTTTCGGTGCTGCTGTCGTTGTTGGGCTTGGTGGCCATGAGCGCCCATTTCGCTTCCGAGCGGGAAAGGAGCATCGCCATCCGCAAGGTCTTCGGTGGCACCTTGGAAAGCGAAACCTGCCGTAGTCTGATTGAGTACCTCATCCTGATGCTGCTCGCCAACGCAATAGCTGTCCCCATCGCCATCTACGTGTGCGGCAAGTACTTAGAATGCTTCGCCTACCGCATCGACCTCTCCCCTTGGATCTTCATCCTCGCCGTCGTGCTTTCGCTCCTAATTGCGTGCCTGTCGGTACTCTGGCAGACGTTGCGCGCGGCAAAAACGAATCCTGCGGAGGCGTTGAAGAAAGAATGATTTTTTGTTCAGAGAAGAGTCTAACATTAAACTTTAAACGCCACA